>NZ_JBFRPJ010000042.1:0-2084 GCF_041471945.1 Vibrio sp. 10N.261.51.A4 | reverse complement strand
CGTATTTTAGGACGAGACACGATTGATTATATTGATTCATTACATTAAAGGCTTATGAGCAATACCTCGAAATCAAATGAACAATAACTAGAAACCAAATGAGTTGGAAACTAGATATCAGCTCAAGAAACCATGAGACGCTTTGTTGTGCTGAGCCATGTATCAAAAAGATCACTCGCACTTTTTATAAATTCACACAGCTACAGCTAGGCCATTCCACATGTGAAGCATACTCTTTGATGGACTTATTAAGGACAGATAAGAGAATCCATCATGTTAAAAATCAAATATTTGGCGACAGTACTGGGCTGCACATTAGCAGCGCAAAGTCATGCGTCTTTGAACATTCAACCTGATCCGCAAAACCCGAATGGTTACCTTGTTGAAAAGTCGGCTCTACAAGCTGCTGAACAAGCGAAAACATCCGATCCTATGTATGCGATCTGGTCACAGGCCCTTCAAACTCGCCCGAATACAATCGTTGAAGCGATTGAACCCGGTTCCCCCTCGAATCCTGAAAACATAAAGCGTGTAGAGCGCGTGTTCCCTCAATCTGAATGGGACTTCCTCACTCAGATGGCAGCGCCAGAATACACCTACACTCGCTTCTTACGTGCGATCGGTAAATTCCCAGCGTTCTGTGGAGAGTACACCGATGGCCGTGATTCTGATGCTATCTGTAAAAAATCCATCATCACGGCCTTTGCTCACTTTTCACAAGAGACGGGTGGGCATATCGCGATAGACAACACCTCTGATAATCCATTAGCTCTAGAAGAGTGGCAGCAAGCGCTGGTGCATGTTCGCGAAATGGGTTGGTCTGAAGGCCAAGAAGGTTACACCACCGGTTGTGGTCAGAACGATTGGCAGAATGCCCGTTGGCCATGTGCTGCGGGACAGGGCTACTTCGGACGTGGTGCTAAACAGCTTTCTTACCATTTTAATTATGGCGCGTTCTCTGAAGTGATGTTTGATGGTGACGCGACGGTGCTTCTCAACAATCCGGGCTTAGTGGCGGACTCTTGGTTGAACTTAGCTTCTGCTATTTGGTTTTTCCTTACCCCTCAAGCACCTAAACCAGCTATGCTGCATGTCATCGACCGCACTTGGACGCCATCTCAACGCGAATTGGATGCGGGTATTGGTTATGGCTTTGGTACCACAATCAACGTGATCAATGGTGGTATTGAATGTGGCGAGCAGAACAAAGACAAAGGCCAACCCGTTAACCGTATTCGTTATTGGGAAGGGTTAGCAGCGCACTATGAAATTCCGGTAGAAGCGGATGAAGCCAATACTTGTTGGCAGCAAACGCCTTACGGAAGCTTAAACCTCAACGGAGCAACGGATGTGTTGTACACCAACTGGGATGGTAACTGGAAATACTACGCAGACCGCCCAGAAGGTTACTCGTTTGAGTGTGAGCTTGTTGGTTTCCAAACGGCTTATTCCGCACTGGTGGCTGGTGATTACGAGAAGTGTGTGACCAACTTCTATGGTTCTCATGCGAGTTGGCCTGAAGTGAAAGTTGTCGATAAGCTGGATCCGGTAGATCCTGGTACTGATCCGGGTGGTAATGGTTGGAGTGCGACCAAGGTTTACAACGCGGGTGACCAAGTGACTCACAACGGTGCAACCTATGAAGCGAAATGGTGGACACAAGGGGATGACCCTACCAATGGCGGCCCTTGGAAATTGATTGTTGGAGAGCCAACACCACCCGTGACAGATCCATCGCCAGTTGATCCTGCACCAGTCGATCCTACACCTGTTGACCCAACACCAGTTGAACCACCTGTTACCGAGCCGCCTGTCGTTGTTGACCCATCGCTATTTGTCACATGGCAAGCGGGTGTTAGCCAAGTGAGTAACGGTGACAAAGTGACGCATAACGGCAAGTGCTTCGTGGCTAAAAACGGCCCAGGTGTTTGGGAAAGCCCAGTTCAATCGAATTGGTTCTGGGATGAAATCAGCTGTAATTGATCGTCTGAATACTGAAGAGGTGGCCTAAGTTACGAGCTCAGTAGTACGACCATAGCGATATAAATAATCAAAAGCCGAAAGTTTTGAAGTGACCCCGTAAA
>NZ_JBFRPJ010000041.1:14057-14182 GCF_041471945.1 Vibrio sp. 10N.261.51.A4 | reverse complement strand
ACCGAAGTAAACATGTAATTCTAAAGCTATTACCCCTCTCTTCTTAAATAAATAGGAACAGAATGGTAATGAATTGACTGTGCCGAATAACTACAAGTAGTTAAACGTATTGGTCACTCAGTTCA
>NZ_JBFRPJ010000041.1:0-13231 GCF_041471945.1 Vibrio sp. 10N.261.51.A4 | reverse complement strand
ATTGTTAAAGAGCTTTGCTTATCAAAACTTTCTTTTTACATAGAAACCCTTGAAAGCGGACGTGAATTCTAGCGATTTAATCTTAAGTGTCAAACACTTTTTAAAATTAATTTGTTTCGAACTTTCCGTCTTACTGATTACCGCTGAAGCCTTGTGGCGTCTGCCGTGTCAGTGAGGCGGCATTATAGAGATCATCGAAAACATGGCAACCCCTTTTTTGATAAAAATTCAAAAAAGTTGCTTAAGTGTCTATTTTTACGTCAAAAGCTTCTTTCACAGGTCAAAGCTCATACAGTTACAGGCATATCACTTAAAATTTCGCGACTAGATCTTTCGAAAATGCCTCTATATCTAGTTCAATACTCCATTTATCACTCAGTTCTACGATGTTATCTAGCGACTGCTGAACCGTTTTGATCGTCAAAGTATTGTTGTCTAGGTCGTATACCTGTTTTTGCGTAGTGTAATAGAAGTAAAGGATTGTCAGTGCATCTCGGTCGCCTTGTTCCGCTTTTGGCTGAATACGCTTGAGCTTACGATAGATTTGATTGTGGATTTGTTTCAGGTTCCAAACATAAAGCGCTTCTTTAAAATACTCATGCCCTTTCACTCGGCTTGCGATAAACGCATTCAAAGCGACAGATAAAATCACCCCAAGTACGTTCAAATGAAAGTTCCCTGTCGATTCACCAGTAATTGAAGTCGCCGAGCCAAACAATTCGATCAGAATGGTGCCGAATACAATAGCAAACAATGCAAGTGACCCAACTAATGACACCAGCAACAGGTTCATCTTCTTTCTATATTCTTCTTTATTAATCTTCTGTAACTTCATCGACTACTTCCTTCTGCAAGCCACCTAATAATTTGCGCATACTATCTATGTAAACATTGGGTCGCTTCAACCCTTACCGTCTTGTAATGTGGTCACTCTCTATTTAATACTCAAAGTTCGCGGGTTGGTGCTAAGTGCAACTCCATTTGACTTCATTAATAGAAAAGAGTTACATACCGCCACAATTTTGGTTATTCATCAATTCATGTTGATAAAGTCCGTTTCGCTTTATCACATACTGACAAGGTACATTCCATGCGTTCATTTGTATTACGCGCTCGCGCAGCCCCTACAGAGAGCAAACTTATCTTAGAAGGTGTTGGGCAAGATGCTCATACTGAGATTCTGGCTCATACTCTTATGAACACGATCTTCGTTGCTCAATCTCACCGTGAGAATGTCACCGTGCACCTTGTATTAGAAAGTACTAAAGACTTTTCACGTACGATTACATTCGATTCAAACGAGATCACCAATATTGGTGGCTTCCATGAGTCAGCATTGTTGTCTGCGGTAGTAAGAGCGGTTGACGCTTCTCAAGGTATGACAAAAGAACAGACGCGTCAGGTTGAATCGGGTATCACTGTTCGTACTATGAGTTTTGAAAAGCTAGTTAAAGAACTGGCTGAAGACCACCAGCTATACATGATGGATAAGAAAGGTGACTTTATCCGTGATGCAGAGATTGCTGAAAACCCATGTTTCCTTCTTACTGATCACATCCCTATGCCGAAGAAAAGCTACAACAGCTTAAAGCGCTTAGGGACAGAAAAAATCAGCTTAGGCCCGAACATGCTGTTTGCTTCTCAGTGCGTTGTATTGATCAATAATGAGCTGGATATTCGCGGTTTCTAGCCCCCGGACTGATAAGCTAAACAAAAAAGAGCTCAACTAAGTGAGCTCTTTTATTATCTATCTCTTGGTATCGAGGGTGTTATCTCATAATCAAGCCTGATTAACCAAAGATGAAGCTGTATAGGAAGCCTGCACCCATCGCCATGCTTAGGATAACGAATAGGAATGCTGCAATCATTTGGTTCTTGAAGATTGATTTAAGCAGGATAACTTCCGTCAAACTTGCACCTGCACTACCAATGATCAATGCCATTACTGAACCCAACGCCATACCTTTCTGTACTAGAGCTGCACTTAATGGGATTACCGCTTCAGCACGAATGTACAGTGGAATACCAATCACGGCAGCTACTGGAATCGCATACCACATACCTTCACCAGCGTACTGTGCAATTAGGTCTGTAGGAATGAAGCCGTAGATGAATGAACCAATCGCGATACCCATCATTAGGTAAGGGAAAACTTGTTTGAAGTCTTTCCAAGTTGAGAACCAAATTCTCATCCAACGACTAGGTTCTTTCTTCTCTACGATTTCAGCTGTTGCGCTTCCATCCGCTGAACAGCATGAAACCGTTACTTGTGGCTCTTCTTTTTTAGAATCGCAGCAAGATGTCTCTTTCGCCATTACGGGTGCAGGTTCGCCACATGCACTTGTACCACATGAAGATTCTGCTTTAACCGGTGCTGCTTTCTTAGGAGCAGAGTCACCACAGCTAGTGCCACAGCTTGAAGCTGAACCTGTTGATTCATACGCTTCAGGTTTTACGTAACGCTCAAAGCCAAGCTTCTCAAGTGCGTAACCAGCCACTACAGACACCGTCATTGCTACAAGGAAGTAGAACACAGCAACTTGCCAACCGAAGGTAAACACAAACAAACCAATGATCACTGGGTTCAATAGTGGGCTACCAAATAGGAACACCATCATTGGACCGAAACCCGCTCTTGCACGCAGCAATCCTTTTAAGAAAGGAATGGTCGAACATGAACAGAAAGGTGTAATTGCACCCAGTAGTGCTGCTACTACATAACCCTTACCATTACGTGAGCTCAGGATAGATTGAATCTTTTCTGGTGTAAGGAACTCTTGAAGAATCCCAACAATGTAGCTGATCGCTAAGAAAAAGATAATTAGCTCTACTGCTAAGAAAGCGAACATATCAAGTGCGTCTTTCAGCATTGTTAACATTTCATTGCTCATAATTAACTCCAAACTGGATTGAAGGTCGGGCTCTATGAGAAAAGTAACCAATCCTTAATTTCGAATATTCTCGAATTATAGAAATAAACAGCTCCAGAACAAGCATTATTTCGATAAAAATCGAAATTATTTTCGAAAACACAGTTTTTCAATAACTTACATAGACACCGTTTTTAAATTTGAATTCGACATACATTTCGACTAACATCGAAATTAAATCTTGAGGAGTTAATATGAACTTAGAAGTCGTTGCGAAAGCACTTAAAGAGTTGGGGCACCCTATTCGCCTAACCATTTATAAGAGTGTCGTTAAAGCTGGCTACCAAGGCATTGCAGTTGGCGGCCTACAAGAAGAGCTAGGCATTCCCGGTTCTACCTTGTCTCACCACATATCAAGCTTGGCGTCTGCGGGCCTAATCAGCCAAAGACGAGAAGGAAGAACTCTATTCTGCGTGGCGGAGTATGAGTGCCTAGAAGGTGTGATTGATTTCTTACAAGACGAATGTTGCGTAAATGAACAGTGCAACTAATGCACCTTTGAAGCTCGAACAAGTCTGGGCCGAGTATCAGCAAGCATTAAAGTCATTCCTGCATTCAAAGGTCAACAACTCTGCGGATGTAGACGACTTGCTCCAAGATACCTTGATTAAGACCTATCAGAACTTAGATAAGGTACAAGATGCTAGCAGTGTTAAGGCTTGGCTGTTCCAGTTAGCCAACAACACCATTATCGACTTCTACCGTAAGCATGCACGCCAACAACGTGATAGCCAAATTGATGCTGAAGATCTGTGGTTTACCGATTTAGACCACGACTCTGAATTTAAGCAGAAACTTTCATTGTGTATTGTACCTTTTATTCAGGCATTGCCAGAACAAAGTTCATCGCTACTGCTTGCGGTCGACATCAAAGGCCAAAGCCAAAAAGAGATCGCAGAAGCGCAGAACGTCAGCTATTCAACGGTTAAATCCCGCGTGCAAAAAAGCCGTGCTGATCTTAAGAACCTGTTTGAAGAGTGTTGTAACTTGTCCCTTGATCAACAAGGCAATGTGATTGATTGCGAGCTTAAGCCGAACGCCAGCTGCGGCAAGTGTTAATCGTTACATCGAATCCGTTATTTCAATAGAACAAAGCCAGCAATTAATGCTGGCTTTGTTGTTTTCATAATCTGCAAATCACTCTTTACTTAAGCAAATCTAGAGCTTGAGCGAACCGAACTATGCTGCTTCCGCTTTTACCACAGGTTGATAGCGCCCCGGTTTATGATTCATTGCTAGAATCAAGTTGGTGACTATCGCACCAAGCACAGACAGAAGAACCAATGACACATCAACAATGAACAGAGAAAGCACAACAATCGTGCAGTCTAATGCCATCTGAACCTTACCTGCTCGAATTCCAAAACGTTCTTGTAAGAACAACGCCAGAATGTTGAAGCCACCTAAGCTCATCTTGTGACGGAAAATCACCAGCATGCCGGTACCAATCAAGCCACCACCAAGTAAAGCTGCATACAATGCATGAATTTCGGCAATTTGAATCACGTGATACAAGTGATCCACGGCGAACGAAACAATCGAAACCGCGATAAACGTATTGATTGTGAAGCGCCAGCCCATACGAGCAACCGACAAAATATAGAAAGGTAAGTTAAGTGCGAAGAATACTTGGCCAAAGCTCAAATCTGTTACTTTGGTAATGAAGATCGCTAGACCAGCCGTGCCCCCGGTGAGCAAACCGACTTGGTTGAAAAAGATAACGCCGAGTGAAACCAATGCGCTACCTAAGATCAGTGCCAGTAAGTTTTCGCGAAGATTATGATCTTTATCCATGTGAATGACTCTCCCTGAATCTTTTAACATCGCGTTTCAGTAGTCTTGAAACGATTTATGCCCAAATTTACGATGTTTGACAGATAAGTCGAGTGAACGAGCAATGTTGCTTAGTGATTAGTTTGTATATTAGTTTTTACATCTTTGTGAAACTTTAAATTAAACAGCTAGTTATAAGCCTTAATTTAGACTTTCATTCTTAATTAGATACTTGTTTCTATTAACTAACGAGCTTCAAGTTTTCTTATTTATTGAGCGCGTTTTATACCAATTCCAATCAAGCGACAATCTATGCATAAAACGCATAGACTACATCACAAATGGTCATTTGATACATACCCGACTCATCACTATGATGCGCGACTTCTTACAACATTGAGCGCATGTCAACACCGTATGTTTTCACAATCTCTTTTTGCCCAACTTGCCAGAATGACGTTATTCCTCGTCATTAGTTTGGTTATTGTGCATCACAGTCAGCCATTGATTGATCTCTTGGCTCAGCATGCCGTAAGCAGTGGTTGCCACCAGCAGTCAGGGCATGATCATTCTGGGCACGAACATCACCATGAGATGACTGACCAACACATGTCAGCGCAAGACCACTCACATCACCACCATTAATTTAAGAGTATTAGAATGAGCATTTTCCGTTTTCCTTTACTGGTATGGCTAGGGATAGGCACACTTATTATCAGTCTAGGGATCAGACAATCATTCGGCATTTTCATGATGCCAATTTCAGAGCATTTCGGCACGGGTCGAGAGTTTTTCAGCTTCTCTATTGCTCTACAAAACTTATTGTTCGGTGTGTTCCAACCTTTTGTTGGTATGGCCGCTGACAAATGGGGAGCAAGACGCATCATTATTGCTGGCGCATGTGCTTACGGTTTGGGTTTACTTCTTACCTCAATTTCTACCGAATCGAGCATGCTTTACGTTTCGTTAGGCGCACTGGTTGGTCTTGGCTTGAGTGCGACAAGTTACGTGATCGTGCTTGGCGCAGTAGCGAAAGTTGTACCAGCAGAGCACGCGGCTAAGGCGTTTGGCTTAACCACGGCTGCAGGTTCATTTGGTATGTTCGCGGTAATTCCGGGCGCACAATACATGCTGAATGAATTTGACTGGCAGAGTGCGATGCAAGTGTTTGGCGTACTGTGTTGTTTGATGATCTCTTTTGCGCTGTTCATGCGAGCGCCTAAAGCAGCCTCAAACAAACAAGCGCAAGCTGAAGAGAACCAAACACTCAAAGAAGCGTTGTCTGAAGCGTTTGCTCACAAAGGTTACTGGTTGATTCACGCGGGCTTCTTCGTGTGCGGTTTCCACGTAATGTTTATCGCAACGCACTTACCGAGCTATTTAGCAGATAAAGACCTACCCGCGAGCAGCGCTGCGATGGCACTGGCTTACGTTGGCATCTTCAACATCTTTGGGTCTTACTTCTGGGGTGTAATGGGCGACAAGTTCAGCAAACGCCACGTTATGTCTGCACTGTACTTAGTGCGTACTGTGGTTATCGGTGCGTTTGTGACTCTGCCTGTGACTGAATCAACCGCGGCTATCTTCGGTGCGGCCATTGGATTCTGTTGGTTGGGTACAGTTCCGCTAACGTCTGGCTTAGTTCGTCAGATCTTCGGTGCCCGTTACCTATCAACGTTGTACGGCTTGGTATTCTTTACTCACCAAGTGGGTAGCTTCTTAGGCGCTTGGGTGGGTGGTCGTATTTACGATTACTACGGTTCTTACGAGCCAATCTGGTGGTCAACGGTGGTGCTGGCATTTGCAGCAGCACTTATCCATTTACCAATCAATGACAAGCCCATTGAGCGACTGAAATTGGCAATGGCTTAACGTTTTATGCTGACTCCCCCACTAGCGTAAACAAGTCGTTCCAATAAAGCGAGTGAGTATTGAAAGGAAGCATCCTGAGATACTCACTCGCTTTTTTGTTGGTCGTTATAGTAGAAATTATAACTAGCGAAACTGGCATAAAGCTCACTGAATAATAAGACTATTATTTTAGTTTTCATTTATAGTATCCACCCGCTCCTTTAAAACTAATCCGCAGGCTTATGGAATACATGGATCAGACTGTCCTTATCGCAATGACACTCATTTTTGTCGGCTCGTTTGTGCAAACCGCAATCGGCTTTGGTTTGGCCATTGTTGCAGCCCCACTGCTGTTTTTGGTCTCTCCAGATTATGTGCCTGCGCCTATCTGTTTGATCGGTCTGTTTATCTCGTTATTCAACGCTTTTAAACATAGAGCAAATATCTCTATTGGCGGATTAAAAATCGCATTGCTGGGCCGTATTCCTGGGTCACTGGCAGGTGGTGCTTTGTTGGTGATGGTTTCAACGAGCGTGTTATCACTATGGTTGGGCTTATTGGTAGTATTTGCCGTGATTGTTAGCCTACTGCCCTTTAGACTCGAACCAACCCCAACTAAGATGGGTATTGCGGGGTTCTTCTCTGGGTTCTTTGGCACCAGTTCTGGTATTGGTGGTCCACCGATGGCACTGCTACTCCAACACCAAGATGCCAATCAGCTTCGTGGTAACCTTTCTGCGTTTTTCGTGTTTAGCTCGATCATTTCGTTGGTTGTACAGATCCCAATTGGCTTCTTCACGCTACACCACTTGATCATCACTATACCTTTGCTGCCTGCTGCTTGGTTGGGTTACAAAGTGGCGTTAATGACGACACAAAGCATCCCTAAAGAGAAGATACGCATTGGTTCATTACTGCTATGTTCTCTCAGTGGCTTTACGGCAATCTGGCAGGGTTTAGCTGGCTAGTTATTGGCGATAAAGACAAGAAGAAGAAAGACATCTTAGAAAACCAACACAAACACCCAGTAGATAAAAGGACGCTCTATGACTTACGACGAATTCAACGCATTCTGCGAGTCACTGCCTGCAACCAGTTATGTGATGCAGTGGAATAACTCGCACGTTTGGAAAGTGGGTGGCAAGGTGTTTGCGATTGGTGGTTGGGGACCGAAAGATGAGCCTGCGTTTATCTTCAAGGCGTCCGATCAGAATTTCGACTTTCTCAAAGAAGAGCCGGGCTATAAACCCGCACCCTACTTTGCTTCACGCGGTATGAAATGGATTCAGCTGTTTGAAAGCACGCCACAAAGGGATGAGGAGCTGAGATACTATCTCATTGAGTCACACCGAATTGTGTCCTTAGGTCTAACCAAAAAGAAGCAAGCAGAGCTAGGGCTCAATCAGTAGCGTTTATTACGTACTGCTAATCTGAGCCCTTCTTTTGCAGTGAGGACGGATCCCTAAGAAGTCTGTTTCAAAAATGCAGGTAAATAGCGTTCTATTTTTTGCTCTGAGATAAGCGGCACCAATAAATAGATCAAACCCGCAAAGGCAATAGATCCGGCTAAGTCTTCTGGTCGATGCATGCCAAGCCAAACACGGCTATAGGCGACACCACCAGCCCAAACCAGTAAACCGCCGACTAGATAAAAGCGTTTCGCCTCTAGGAGAAGACCACCAAAGAACGCCAAACACACACCGACGAAAATCATATGTCCAGATGGGAAAGAGTAGTCAGTTTCACCCAACCAGTGACGCGTTCGCCACTCGCTCACCTTATCTTCTACAGACTCAATCGCAGCATTCTTTTCAACCAATGGTAATTCGTAAAACACTTCCGGCATATCAACCACTTCCTGCGTCACCAAATACTCAGAATAAGGACGAGGGCTCTCAGTGGAATGCTTTAAGAAGGTTTTCGCTGCAAAGCTAAGCACCAACAACAAGCCGAGCTGCAGACAAAGACTGACTAACTTCGCTTTGGAAAACTTCATCGTGAACAATACTAAAGACAAAATCGCTAGTGTTACCAAGAACCCTTGATTGCCCGCAGAGTAAGTCACAAACGTTATGAAGGCGCCATAGAAAGGCAAAACAGCACTTCCAAGGTCGAAGTCAGATCCAAAGATCAAAAAGGGTATGAGGGAATACAAACTTAGAACGAGCAGTAATAAGCCTTTGGATTTGTTAGAGAACAGAGAAGTCATGGCTAAGATCTTTTAGATAAAGTGGTCGGATGCTATCGCAGCTTAGCATCGTCAATATCAATTTTATGTCAAAACGGTCATTCAGCCGTCATGGTGTAACAATATTCGATTAATGGACCTCTTGAGTATTGATTCGGTGAACAGCCACGCCAGCACCAATAATGTTCAACATCCATTTATGTTCATAGAGATAGCAAAAACCACTGAAACCAGACGAGACAAAGGCATCATCCCATTAATAGACTACCGGACGCGTTCTGCTGATAAAGTGAACACTTACCGGATTATAAGGCCAGAATCTTAAAAACTTTGCTGTCAGTCCTTTAAATCCACTATTGAAAGGATTACCATCTGGTCTGCTTTCAAAAGCAAAACAGATTATTAATTTTTATTCTCAGGGCGGGGCGAAATTCCCCACCGGCGGTATGTCCTTAGCAAAATCTAAAGATAAGCCCGCGAGCGCTCGATTCGTCGAGGTCAGCAGATCTGGTGAGATGCCAGAGCCGACGGTTATAGTCCGGATGAGAGAGAATGAAAACACACTCGTTTAAGTTGGAAAGGCGTACCCGCGTGAGTTGGG
This sequence comes from Vibrio sp. 10N.261.51.A4, assembly GCF_041471945.1. Taxonomy (NCBI): domain Bacteria; kingdom Pseudomonadati; phylum Pseudomonadota; class Gammaproteobacteria; order Vibrionales; family Vibrionaceae; genus Vibrio; species Vibrio sp. 10N.261.51.A4. The sequence continues at coordinate 3,888 of NZ_JBFRPJ010000041.1, read as the reverse complement.
TTCGTACCTCCAACTTAGGCGGGTGCATTTCGTTTTGGATAAAACCATAATGAGCTAAAGTTGACTTGTAATGAGTAGGCTTTGTTGTGCTCGGTTGAGATCCCTCATACAGCCCTGATTCTGGTGATATTTTAGGAGTTTAACCATGAATCAGTCTTCACTACTTGCCGAATTTGGCGAACCAATCACTCGCGTTGAAAATGCACTGCAAGCTCTACGCGAAGGTCGTGGCGTACTTCTACTTGACGATGAAGATCGTGAGAACGAAGGCGACATCATCTACTCAGTAGAACACCTAACCAATGCTCAAATGGCGTTAATGATCCGTGAATGCAGCGGCATCGTGTGCTTGTGTCTAACTGACGAACAAGCAAACCAACTTGAACTTCCGCCTATGGTTGTTGATAACAACAGCGCAAACCAAACTGCGTTTACAGTAACTATCGAAGCGAAAGTAGGTGTAACGACCGGTGTTTCTGCTGCTGACCGTGTAACAACGATCAAAACAGCGGCAAACCCAACGGCTAAGCCTTCAGATCTAGCTCGCCCTGGCCACGTATTCCCGTTACGCGCGCGTAAAGGTGGCGTACTTGCTCGCCGTGGTCACACAGAAGGTACTGTGGATCTTATGCAAATGGCTGGTCTTCAATCGGCTGGCGTACTATGTGAAGTAACCAACCCAGACGGCACAATGGCAAAAGCGCCAGAGATCGTTGCTTTCGGTAAACTACACAACATGCCAGTACTGACCATTGAAGATATGGTGATGTACCGCACTGAGTTCGACCTTAAGCTTGCGTAACGTTTAGTGCTAAACGCTTAGCTCTTAAGCTAACGAAACTCAGAAATGAACATTGAAAGGTCTCACTCTTACTGCTTTTTCTAGTTAAAAGTATATAAAGGGTGAGGCCTTCTTCATTTCCTACACTGAAATCTAAGTTCCATCTCATCGCCCACGACTAACCTCTCAAAAAATCCTGCAAAATATGAGAAACATTCACTAGAATGGTGAAGTCATGCACCATCATTGATCATCCATAATTACAGGAAAATCATAAGCAACTGAAATATAACACTTATTTATTTTGGCACGGTGTCTGCACTACCACTAAGTAGGTATACAAATATTAGGAGTTGAATATGTTTGTAGTTATTTCAGTGGGTTTATCCCTATTAGTACTTGCGGCCCTGTTTCATTTCTCAAGGAAGAGACAAACAGCGCTATCACACAGGTTTGAAACCTTAGTTCTGCTTAGAGAATTATTGTTGTTATCACGCAAACATCGCGCGGCAACGCACTATGCTCTAGCTTATAAGTTGTCTAGCGACTCGATTCGCAAAGTGAACGAGATTTACGACAACATACTTGAAGTATCTGAACTGCTTCAGTCCCATGTGTCGTTTGATAGCCGCCCTATGTATCGCATCTATCACCTCAAGCTCATCGCCATGCACAGCGACTGGCAAAACCGTAGCTTGGTGCGTAACCAATCGATTCATGGCAAAACGATACGTCACAGCATGTTCTTAATGGATGAAGTGATGATCATCTGGCTTATTCAGTCTGAGCGAGAAGACATGAGCCGTGAGTATCACATGAATTGGCAACAGATCTTAGACTGCATGGAGATCCTGACCAAGTTACGCATGTGCATACCTGATATGGAGAAGCCTGAGGAGTACGCGAGATTCAAATTCTACGCATCTCAAACACACCGCAAACTTAACCAATTATCGATTATCTGCCCTCTTAGTAGTGGGTCACCGGTTTGTACGCGAGCGATGCATGCACTCTCAGAGATCGCATCAAGTAACGAAGCGACCCAACCGGCAGATAGCATGTACGAATTAACCAGTGATATCTCTAGCGTCGTGTCGCAAGTTTACGACCAAGTATTATCCGACATTACGAGAAGCTTGTATCAGCCTTTACCAGACATCAACGAAAAGGTGATAAATACCCGATTATCCGTACACCATTACATGTAAAGACTTCGTGAGAGGAGAGCGTGCTGGAACTCTGAATTATTGAGTTCAAATCCGATATCACCATTGATATCGGATTTTTGTATTTATGGGCTTTTAATTTTTGTCGCTATGTATCATTGCCTATGAAGTTTCTAACATCATCAGACCTGATATCGCTAGCCCAAGCTTGTGCCGCAAAATCAATAAACTGACGAACAACCGGAAGCTGATAGCTGCGAGACAGATACACCGCCCAAAGCACGCTGCTTGGCGAAACAAACTCATCCAATATTCGTATCAATTTGCCATTCGCAATCAGTGGGTTGGCTAAGTCACAAGGTAAACGAACTACCCCTTTCCCGTGCTGTGCGGCGCGAGTTAGCACTCCAACATCATTAGCCTTGATAGTGCCAGACACCTCAACTGAATAGTGTTGATTGTCCTTAACAAAATCCCACTTAGAAACATTCAAGTGACGAAAACAATTGTGTTGTCGAAGCGCCTCGACCGTTTCAGGTTCACCATGTTTGTCTAAGTAGGCTTGCGAGGCACACACCACTGAATCAATAACCATTAGCTTTCGTGCAATCAAACTATCATCAGGTTGATCGGTATAACGCAGCGCAATATCGATTCTGTCATCCACCAGCTGAGCAAAACGGTCAGAAGCAAAAAGTTCTACCGTGATATTGGGATGAAGCTCTGTGAACTGTTCAACCACATCCAACAACATGTGCTGAGTCAAACCAATCGGAGCAGCTATGCGAATAGTTCCGGAAAGAGCATCGGTTTGATTAAGCGCGGTCACTTCTAACTCCGCCGTTTCATGGAGTATTTTCTCGCAGCGCTGTAAGGCGATTTCTCCTGCCGTCGTCAGGCTAACCTTTCGAGTCGTCCTATGTAATAGCCTCTGCTTTAACCACCCTTCTATCTCTTGAACATGACGCGAAACCTGCAACCGACTCATGTCCAAGTGCTCAGCAGCTTGAGTGAAGCTGGCACAATTTGCGACTTCAACAAAGCTACGCATCGCCGTCAATCTATCCATCACACTTTTCCTTATCCACTGAACCAAGCCTATTAGATAACTATATAGATACAATCTACATCATTTTGCGATATTTATCACAACCTAGTGAGCTATTAGACTGCAATGGCTGTCGAGAAACAGACTCAATAAATTAGATAATTGGAGAGACATTATGAAAATTGCAGTATTAGGCGCATCAGGTTGGATTGGTAGTCACATCGCTCAAGAAGCTCACAATCTCGTGGTCACGAGGTCGTTGCTGTTGTAAGAGATGCAAGCCGCGTGGAAACCAAAGGCATTGAAGTTCGTTCATTTGATTTACAAGATGAAGCCGCAAGTCTAGCAAACGCACTATCCGGCGTTGATGCAGTCATTACTTCGATTGGCGGACGTGCTCTGGGTAATCACGACATCGTAAAAAACACAGCGACTAAATTGCTGGCAACATTACCGAGCATCGGTATCGATCGCCTACTTTGGGTTGGCGGAGCTGGCTCATTAGAAGTAGCGCCAAACGTACCGCTAGTGACTGTTCCTGACTTCCCTGCGGGTTACAAAAACGAAGCGCTAGCACAGGGCGAAGCTCTTGAAGTGTTCAAGCAATCTAATAGCGAAGTTAACTGGACATTCGTTAGCCCTGCCGCAGAAATATTCCCGGGCGAGAAACTATCGACCTACCGCACTGGTGGCGATCAACTGCTCACCGACGAAGATGGTAACAGCAAAATTTCAGTCAGCGATTACGCTATTGCGATGATTGATGAACTCGAAGCTGGCAAGTTCCCGCGCCAACGTATTGGTGTTGCTTACTAATGCTCAAATGTGTATTAGGTAAGCTCAATAGGCACTAGAAAGCAGAAAGCCGCTGACTTTGAAGTGACCCCGTAAAG
>NZ_JBFRPJ010000040.1:0-4550 GCF_041471945.1 Vibrio sp. 10N.261.51.A4 | reverse complement strand
ATCATTCCACAGATTATTTCGTTCTTCTTCTCTTACTTTGTTTTGAGAATCAAAAACCCAATTGAAGCACTTGGTTGTGTGACTGGTGGTCGAAGTGCAAACCCTGCGTTTGCGGCATTGATGGAAAAAACAGGCAATGCAACTCCAGTATTCTCATTCACAGTGACTTACGCAGTAGCCAACGTGCTATTGACCCTTTGGGGACCAATCATCGTCGGCATTATCTCCGTCAACGCTGGTATGTAATTCAGACTATAACGTCAGTCTAAGACGTCAATCCAATTAAAACACTAAGCGATTCCCTGGCCAAACATAGGGAAGGGGATCGACTTGCTAAAATTTATGAAAGTAAGGTATCTATTATGACTACTCAAACTCCAACTATCGATTTTTCAAAATTCGCTGACCTAAGCCCATTCGAGCTAAAAGACAAACTGATTGAAGTGGCGCAAGCTGTGCCAGATCGTGCACTTCTTGATGCAGGTCGTGGTAACCCTAACTTCCTAGCAACGCTACCTCGTAAAGCATTCATCCGTCTTGGTGAGTTTGCGGTAGCAGAAGCAGAGCGTAACTACGCTTACCTAGGTGGTGATTTCGGTGGTATCCCTGATGGTGTTGGCATCGTTGAGCGTTTCGACACGTTCGCAAGCCAATATGCAACAGACAAAGGCGTTGATTTCCTACGTCGTGCACTAAGCTACGCAAAAGACCGTCTAGGCATCGAAAAACAAGCGTTCCTAAACGAGCTAGTACTGGCTTACCTTGCGTGTAACTACCCAGTGCCACCACGTATGCTAGTGAACATCGAGAAAGTGGTTAAACAATACATCGCAGAAGAGATGTACGGCCCAATGCCAATGACGACTAACTTTGACCTGTTCGCAACAGAAGGCGGCACTGCGTCAATGACGTACACGTTCGCAACCATGTTCAACAATGGTCTATTGAAAAAAGGTGACAAAGTTGCGCTAATCACGCCAATCTTTACCCCTTACCTAGAAATCCCAGAGCTAGCAGAATATGAGCTGGAAATCGTAGAGCTACGCCTTGATGAGACCACTTGGCAGCTACCAATGTCTGAAATCGAAAAACTGGCAGATACAGACATCAAACTACTTTGCGTCGTTAACCCTGCTAATCCAGCATCAGTGAAATTCTCTGACGAGACTTTAGAGAACCTAACAAACTTTGTGAATGAGCAACGCAGTGACCTATTCATCATCACTGATGACGTATACGGTACATTTGCCGATGACTTCGTTTCTCTGTTCGCAAAACTACCGTATAACACACTATGTGTTTACTCATTCTCTAAATACTTCGGTGCAACAGGTTGGCGTCTAGGCACTATCGGTATTCACGATGAGAACGTGTTCGACGATACACTTCGCTCATTCAGTGAAGCGACACAGTGCCAATTGGACGACCGTTACAAAACGCTAACTCCAGAGCCACGTGACATTAAGTTCATCGACCGCATCGTTGCGGATAGCCGTAGCGTAGCCTTGAATCACACTGCCGGTCTATCTCTACCGCAACAAGTGCAAATGGCGATGTTTGCTCTAACTTGTCTAATGGACTCAGAAGGTCGCTACAAAGCNNGGCATCGTTGAGCGTTTCGACACGTTCGCAAGCCAATATGCAGCAGACAAAGGCGTTGACTTCCTACGTCGTGCACTAAGCTACGCAAAAGACCGTCTAGGTATCGAAAAACAAGCGTTCCTAAACGAGCTAGTACTGGCTTACCTTGCGTGTAACTACCCAGTACCACCACGTATGCTAGTGAACATCGAGAAAGTGGTTAAACAATACATCGCAGAAGAGATGTACGGCCCAATGCCAATGACGACTAACTTTGACTTGTTCGCAACAGAAGGCGGCACAGCGTCAATGACGTACACGTTCGCAACCATGTTCAACAATGGTCTATTGAAAAAAGGTGACAAAGTTGCGCTAATCACGCCAATCTTTACCCCTTACCTAGAAATCCCAGAGCTAGCAGAGTATGAGCTGGAAATCGTTGAGCTACGCCTTGATGAGACGACTTGGCAGCTACCAATGTCTGAAATTGAAAAACTTGCAGATACAGACATCAAACTGCTTTGCGTCGTTAACCCTGCTAATCCAGCATCAGTGAAATTCTCTGACGAGACTCTAGAGAACCTAACAAACTTTGTGAATGAGCAACGCAGTGACCTATTCATCATCACTGATGACGTATACGGTACATTTGCCGATGACTTCGTTTCTCTATTTGCAAAACTACCATACAACACACTTTGTGTTTACTCGTTCTCTAAGTACTTTGGCGCAACAGGCTGGCGTTTAGGTACCATTGGTATCCAACACAAAAACGTATTTGATGACGCACTAAGTTCTTTCAGCGAAGAAAAACAGTGTCAACTTGATGGCCGTTACAAAACACTGACTCCAGAGCCACGTGACATTAAGTTCATCGACCGCATCGTTGCGGATAGCCGTAGCGTAGCCTTGAATCACACTGCCGGTCTATCTCTACCGCAACAAGTGCAAATGGCGATGTTTGCTCTAACTTGTCTAATGGACTCAGAAGGTCGCTACAAAGCCGCTTGCAAACGCATCATCCGTGAGCGCTACACAACGCTTTACAAAAACATGGGTGTAGAAATCGAAGAGAACAAAGACCGTGTGGATTACTACACACTCCTAGAGCTAGACACGCTAGGTGGCAAACTTTACGGTCAAGAGTTTGTCGACTGGTTCAAAGCTAACGAGAAAGGTAAAGACTTCCTATTCCGTCTTGCTCACGAAACTGGCGTCATCTTACTACCTGGTAAAGGTTTCGACACAGTACACGCCTCAGTACGCGTATCACTAGCGAACCTTACTCACCACGAGTACGAGCTAATTGGCCGTGCAACACGTACTGTGTTGGATGAGTACTTCCAAGAGTTCTCTGCGTAATTCGTAGTTGCTAGAAAATATAAGCCCCGTCAAGTCGGGGCTTTTTTATTCGGTTGTTTAGGTCGTGATAATGAATGTAATTTCTGTAAATGCCGTTGAATCTGCCATTTTGGCACTCTTGATGTTGTTGTTTGGTGAGGTAACCAAAAAACACACACCAATATTAAGTAAATATCATATCCCAGGGCCGGTGATTGGTGGGTGCATCGCAGCCTTAATTACTACTTGCTTATATCGCATGGGAATGGAGTTCGAATTTGAACTTCCTTATAAAGAGACGTTGATGCTGATGTTTTTCGCAGGCATTGGTTTAAGCGCAAATATCAAGCAGCTATTCCAAGGTGGACGCTTGTTCGTTGTCTTTCTCGGAATCGCCGTTGTTTATATTATTTTTCAGGACGCTATTGGTGTCGCTGCAGCCTCGTTCTTAGGGCTGGATCCTAAGCTAGGACTGATGACGGGCTCTATCACCCTATCAGGTGGGCATGGTACAGGTGCTGCATGGGCGTCGATGTTTCATGACCATTTTGGTGTCGATAATGCACTCGAAATCGCGATGGCCTGTGCCACTTTTGGTCTTGTGATTGGCGGTATTATCGGAGCGCCTTTAGGCACGTATTTGGTTGAAAAAAATCAACTTTCAACACCGAACGTACATGCAGCAGATGTGGAACACAAAAAGGCCCATCACATGCCGACTAAGGGCAATGTACTACATGGCATCGGAAGCGTTGTTCTTTTAGCATGCTGTGTTGAGCTCAGCCAAATGCTACATAGTTTAGTGCTTGTGCTCGATGTGCATTGGCTGAACATGGTGCCAAATTTCGTCTATGCGTTATTTGTTGGTGCACTATTCTCAACACTATTTAGCGAGAGCAAACCTGCCAAGATTGCGATGGTCGAAGTGGCACGTTTAAGCTCAATTGCCCTAAGTGTCTTCTTATCTATGGCATTGCTTGAAATCAAACTTTGGCAGCTGTTTGATATGGCGTTGTCGCTGGTGGTTATCCTAACGATTCAAACATTGTTTACTATTGTGTTTGTTACGTCCGTTACCTATAAGCTACTCGGTAAAAATTATGATGCCGCGGTGATGGCAAGTGGTCATGCGGGCTTTGGTTTGGGTGCGACACCGACAGCCATGCTCAATATGAATGGTATCACGGGTTACTACGGCCCATCGCCACAAGCGTATTTTATCGTGCCGTTAATTGGTGCGTTCTTTATCGATCTCTCAAACCTAATCGTTATAGAGACATTCTTACATTTCATGTCTTGATGGATCTTCCCCATCAAAGGGGATTACCAAAGTTCAGTACTTTGACTTTAAAATTTACTCAAGACATCAAAAACTATATTCAGAAGAGGAGTGACGGTTTGAAAGGTGTCCAGTTCCGCTGGTTCAGATCACTAGCTTATTTCGATGATTTTACCGCGAGTTCAATGGACGGGTTAAATCGGCTTTGTTTCCTAATTGGATCTCAGATAGAAACGGCCAGTATGGGTGATTATTAGGCTATTTCTATCGTTTTAGGCATACCTAACCCTGTGAGCTTATTCAACGCTTTAATCATGGCGTAGGTTTCACCCAGGGCGGGAGCATACTT
>NZ_JBFRPJ010000039.1:35009-67111 GCF_041471945.1 Vibrio sp. 10N.261.51.A4 | reverse complement strand
TTGTGATCAAGAGACAGCCCGAGGGAGCCTTTGATTATGTTTCTAGTGACTATTCGCTTATGTTTTTATTTTAAAATGCTTCTTCGAGCGTTTGTTCGTTCTTTTTTTCTGTTTGTTTCTCGCTGGTCTCTACCTCTTTCAAGCGCGCAGTGAAGTGTCTTAACACCGGCGGCTCGTAGGTAAAATCGAGCCCTTTCACTTGTCCTGCATTCTCTTTCACTTTTTCGAATGCTTCGATAATGAAGTCCATGTGTGTTTGTGTGTAGGTCGCGCGAGGAATGGTAAGGCGCAACAACTCAGCAGGACATGGGTGTTGTTCACCTGTTGCTGGGTCGCGTCCTTGCAGCAAAGACCCAATCTCAACCGCTCTGATACCCGCGACTTTATAGAGTTCGCACGCCAAAGCATGTGCGGGAAACTGACCAGCCGGAATATGAGGCAGCAATTTACCCGCATCGACAAACGCAGCATGACCGCCTGCTTGCTGGCACACGATGCCCATCGCTTCTAAGCCATCAACTAAGTATTGAACCTGGCCAATACGGTACTCTAACCAATCTTGGCGCATGCCGTCATAAAGGCCAACCGCAAGACGCTCCATCGCGCCACCTTCTAAGCCACCATAGGTTGGGAAGCCCTCTTGCACCACACACAAGGTTCGACACTCTGTGTACACATCCATGAAAGCGTCGTCTTTAAAGCACAACAAGCCGCCCATTTGTACCATGGCATCTTTCTTGGCAGACATAGCTAAACCATCCGCGTATTTGTAAGACTCACGCGTGATCTGTTCGATTGTCCAATCCTGATAACCCGCTTCACGTTGTTGAATGAAGTAGGCATTTTCTGCGTAGCGTGCCGAGTCCATGATCACAGGAATATCGTACTTCTGAGCGATTTCATACACGGCTTTTAGATTGGCGATAGACACTGGCTGTCCACCAGCAGAGTTACAAGTAATGGTGCTCACAATGTAGGGAACATTGGCTGCGCCCGCTTCTAAGATCGCTTCTTCCAGCTTCACCACATCGAAGTTGCCTTTGAAATCCGCGTTCACTGAGGTATCGAACGCTTCTTTGGTATAAACGTTCTTCGCCACACAGCAATTCACTTGGGTGTGGCCTTGTGTTGTATCGAAGAAGTAGTTCGACAAGGCGACCATTTTGCTGCGATCGAGCCCTTTCTCCATTTCACGCTTCTTAATAAGAACCGGAATGTAGATCTGCTCTGCACCGCGTCCTTGGTGTGTTGGAATCGTCAACTCGTAACCGAAGATATCCTTAACCGCATTCGACAATGCGTAGTAACTGCGGCTACCACTGTAAGCTTCATCACCCATTAACATCGCGGCTTGCATACGCTGAGTGATAGATCCTGTTCCGCTGTCTGTCAGTAAGTCGATAAACACATCATCACTGTCGAGCAAAAATGGGTTCATGCCCGCGTCGACAATGGCTTGTTCACGATAGGCGCGAGTTGTTCTTTTTACTGGCTCTACAACACGAATACGAAACGGTTCTGGTAGATGTTTGAAGTTTTCCATAATAATACCTTTCAATACATTCCGATCAGGTCGAAATGTATTTTCTTTAGATGTCACGAGTCCTCACTATTAAATTAATAGTTCCGTATAAAGATACACAGAAAATTAACAGTGAAAATAAACAAATTAAATAATGACTTATTAATCAAACCTAAACAGAGGCTAAGATAATTAGCGAGAACGACAAAAAACGAATACCCTACACGGAATAATAAGTGCGACATTCATACGTTCAAAGGTTATCAAAGCTGCTGATAGGTAAACAAAGCTCGCTGCTTTGCTGGCGCGTGACGCCTAGAGGTTACTACTCTGAAGAAAGGTGGAACGAGAGTTGGTGATCTAAGGTATACCAAGCTAACAAGGTTAGCCAAGTTGTTGATTGCCATTTCAGATACATGTTCACAATATATCCCTACGTTGAAATCAAGATGATCCGAATTTTAAATATAGTGCAATTGTTTTATAAATACAGCTTAAAAAAGTATAAATGTGATCAATATTTAGAATGATAATTAAATACGATAGCGTGTTATATAAAATGTGAATCACAGCTGTTTATATACTATTAAACTAGTTCAGCGAGAACCTTAATAATATCAAATCTCTTTTGAAATCAACACCTCTCTAATAAGGGGCGAAGATAGCTGTTTTCTAAAAAAGCCATTATCTAATAAAACCAAGATCCAAAACTCGCCGATCTAGAAAAGATAAATTCTGATGAGGCTCAAACCTCACCAGAACCGTATTCGCAGTGAATGACTTACTTCTTCTTCACGGCTTGCTTGATGGCCATTTCAGCCAGTTTTGGTGTCGCCGCTTTCAATGCGCTGGGTGCCACCTTCTTACCCACTTTGACTGCTTTATTCAGTTGACCTTTAACTGACGTGCCTCTTTTCATGGCCTCTAAACGTTGGCGGTTTCTCTGAACGTTATTTGCGTCAGCGATACGCTCGATCAACGTCTGCCTTAAAGTATCTAAACTAAACTGTACCTTTTCTGGCGCAATCGCCAGCGGCAAAGCAATGTCCGGTTGTAGCAGTGTTTGATTATATTCAAGCGCTTGAGCAATGATCTTCGCTTTGGCCGATGTTGGGTTATCTAAGTCATACGGTGGCTGCCAATCGTCTACAGGCTTTAATCGGTCTACCTGATTAACAACCGACACCACAATCGGCTTCTTACGTGAGATGTTCTTCGAGTCGTCATAGAAAGCATCAAATCTATCTTTCAACTGCTTATCCAAATCACGTGCAGATTGATTGGCTTTAAGCACCCATAGCACCACATCGGCTTGGGTCATCTCTTTCAGCATTAAGGCTTCGGTTTTTGGGTTGCCATCAAGCCCTTGAAGATCAACCACTCGAACATCATTGTCGTCGACAAACGCGTTATACACCGTTGAAGTGTCGGTTGATGGCAGCACATCCACTTCTGCAACCAACTCTTGCTTGAGCGCATTGATAAGTGAAGATTTACCAGAACTGGTTTGCCCCACCAGCACGATTCGCACAGGCTCTAATTCATGAGCAAAACGTTGTTCGTCGAGTTCAGAAACATCAGATGCTTTCAGTGCTTCATCTTCAATGCTGAAACGTCCGCTGTAGAGGTCAATCGCCACCGCAGCCACTTCATCTAACAAGGCTTGTTTAGCGGCGTATTGCATGTCATCAACCACACCTCTTGTCATCGTTGCCGTCGCTTGTTCTCGACCCAAATCAGAAATCACTTTTAGCGGGTTCAAATACAGGTTTTTGAGGTGATTCCCCCAAATAGCGGCCTTAACGATCTTCTGCCCTAGCTCGCCATATTTGTCATAGGCTTCGTAGCCCGCTTTGATGTAAGAAACCTTGAGATACTCAATGCCGGGTATATGCTCTCGCACGACCAATTTGTATCGTCGGCTTACCTCTTCGAACAGCTTTAGTCCTTCAGGAATCGAAAAATCGAGCGATTTCTTATCAAATTTTTTCGCAACGAATTCAAGTACCTCTAAACCGGTTTGGTCTAGGTTACCCCACTCTATGTCGACCATTAATTGTTGGCGTACATGGTGTTTTGAATCATTCCAAATCGACAGTTCTTTTTGAGACCAATCAGCCGAAGCCTTAACCAATGCATCGTTGATATCAGCTTTTGTATGTTGTGATTCAGAATCAGAACTTCCCTCGCTAATGTCGTCGCTCTCTTTGTTTGAGAAGGGCTCCGTACTTGAAGATCGGCGTGAAGAGCGGCTTGAAATGAACAGAGGAATGGTGAACACCAAGGTACTCACGGCAATGGCAATCGACATTTCGAGTAGGTAACCGTATTTGATCGCCAAGAAGACACCAAAACCCATCATGATAATGCTTGGGAAGATGGCCGAAATCAGAGCAATACCCCAACGGCCGCTCGATAGCACCGCCAGTAATCGAAATAGGTTTCTAATTTTCTTCATAACCCGACGCCGCCTTTCCTTTTTTCAGAGATTCTTTGTAGATCTTCTGCATCTCTTGTTCAGACACTTCTTCACCTTTGTTCTTATGATAGAAGTAAAAACAAGCCGCGCGACCTAAACCATAAGAGGTGCCGAAACTCATTGCCGCTGCAGCCACCGCACCTACCGTTTGACCATAAACTGGAATCAGCTTTATCAACTGTCGAGTGCCCAGCTTCATTCCGTATTGCAAAGCAAAGCTGCTTCCCAGAGTGCCTATCAATTCACTGAAGACTCGCTTGTTCCACTCGACCCCATATTGATTCGCCAAGCTGTGAAGCATTTTGGCTTGAATCGCAGGTACAGAAACCAAGCCAACACCCGGAATCAAGTCGCTCGCTGCCGCACTTCCTGCATACCAAAGCACTTCGTTTTCTACTTGATCAAAGTTGGCTTCTTCCTGTGTGGAATGCTCTTTGTCTTGCACCATCATTCCGATCACCGGAAGAATACTGGTCAGCTTTTCTAACAAGATGTCATAGTTGTAAATTGAACCACTGTTATTGCTCGAGTCATCCGTTTCGAAATCGACCGCTACCGATTCAAACTCTTTACCCCAAGCCTTCTCTACTTGGTTAGTGTTGAACTGAATTTGCCTTGCTCGATCTGGTTCACCGGAAGACAACACCGCCGTATGAACCAGCAGCAAGTGTTTAATCTTCTTCTGTTTCTTAATCTGTTTTAGAGCCGTAAGCACAGCGGATTGTTCAGGCTCGTCGACTTTCATTACAACGACTAACGCATTACCTGCCTGACCGATTTCTTCCAGATCCTCTTTCGCATCGTAATTCGCTTCGCTGAGTCCTCTGGTATCAAGAAACCTCATCACGGGTTTGTCTTGCGGAAACTCATACGACATCGCCGTCATGGTACAAGGCGCAAAACCATTGCCCACTTCTACAGAAGAGTCGCCCGTGACCGCTTGAATAAACGATGACTTGCCCGCCCCCGTTTTGCCCAACAGCCACAATGTAGGAAGATGCTTGCGCTGATATTCATGAGCCTGAGTCAAGTCTGGGTTCTTGCTCGGATTAATGAAGTCTTTTATTTGATCAAACATGTTTAGAGTAACGCTCACTTGATGTTGAGATTCGAGTTGATGACAAAGCAATACTGACTTATATAATCACAAGTCATATTAAACTTATGTTTGTTCAGTCGCACAGGTTTACAATGCCTAAACGCTTGTTTTTATTTGCGCGCTCATTTTTATAGACGCTTTTTTATACGTACGGGTATCATCGTATTGATTCGGGTACCTAACGAACATCAACAAACACAGAGAGCTCAAAGAGAAGTATGGAACAAATTTATTTAGCTGGCGGCTGCTTGTGGGGTGTACAAGAATTTATTAAGTACGTTCCTGGTCTTATCAGCACAGAAGCAGGCCGTGCTAATGGAAGCGCCCAGCCAACAGAGAACAAAACGACACAAAGCGACGGCACACAAAGCGATTACAATGGCTACGCGGAGTGCGTACAAATTGAATTTGATCCAAACATCACGTCAGTCACGATTTTGATGGAACACTTGTTTGAGATTATCGACCCTTACAGCTTGAATAAACAAGGTGTCGATGTCGGAGAGAAATACCGCACAGGTGTATACAGCACTAATGCAGAACACTTAACCGAAGCTAAGCACTATATTTCTTCAAGAGATGATGCCGACCGTATCGCTGTTGAGGTGTTGCCGTTGACCAATTATGTTGCCAGCGACGACATCCACCAGCATCACTTAAGTCACTTCCCTGAAGATCACCACTTATGTCATATCCCTTGGGATCTACTGCATAAGTATAAATCACAGTAGTCTCGACGTAAGATTGAGATGATCACGACCTAAAATCGATAAAGCCTCAACAGACATTATCTGTTGAGGCTTTTTAAGTGTTATGGTCAGGACAGCTATCGTGAATTGATTTGGTAGCTCAAGCCATTAACCTTTAGCCATTAGCCATTAGCCATTAGCCATTAACTAATAAATTACTTAGTCGTATTCTCAAGCACGTAGTCTGGACCCGCTGTTTCAGCTGTCACAACCGCAAGTTTAGACACGTCTGCGCCTTCACCTTGGTAAGCGTTAATGCCATTTTCTACAACGACTTTTGGTAGCTCAACCGAGTAGCCTTCGATCAGTTCAGAATCCGTTACTTGACCTACGTAAGTTTCGTCTGTGTAGGTTGCGCCAACTAATGGGAAGTCTTGCGTTGCACGTACACTTACAAACTCAGGTGACTGCGAGTTATCAACCACGTTGTGTTTGAACGCCACATCAACGCCCGCATAAATGCCTTCCACTTCTGCGTTGTCAAACAAACTTACACGGTGGCTTTGGTTGCCGTAAACAATGCCCCACTCAGTGTCGACTAGAGAGTTATTCTCGATGGTGATGTTTTTCGGTGTCCACTGCTTGTTCAGCTCTTTGCCTTTCACCGATTGATCTAGCTGCTCACCATTCGCTACGTCGATAATACCTGTGTTAATAACAATGCCGCCACGTAGGTCAGCGTTGCCTTCGATCAAACCATCGCGGCCTCGAGTGTTTGCAATGTAGTTATTGCGAATCACATGATCTTCATCGTAGATACGGACGCCGCCGGTTAGGCGCTTTCCATTGCCAAGAATCATGTTGTTCTCAACCGTGTTGCCTTTTCCGTGACGCAGTGAAATAAGCGCGGTGCTTTGGAAAATAGTATTACCTGAGATCGTGTTGTCGCCCGACTTAATCGAGATAAGCTCACGCTCACCATCCATATCGATCATCAGGTTGTTCACGAACTTAGAACTTGAATCCCACTGTGAAGCTTTAGAATCACCAATACGGATCGCTTCCCAGCTGTTGCCGTTGTAACGAATCGCTTCTTTGATATCGAATTCATTGAATTGGTTAGGCTTTTGATCCATGAAGATATTATTTGCGATCAGGTGGTTGTCGGCTGTGTCATCTTTTTGTACACCGATCAAAGTGCCGCGTTTTTGCTTACCTTCGAAACGGTTGTTGATGACTTTGCCATCTTTACCCCATAGAGAAACCCATAGGTACTTTGGATACTCAGAACGACGCTCGTCTGGCTCGTACGTGTAATCATGGTTGAAGTAGTAGAATGTTGAGTTTTGCAGCGTGTTGCCATTACCCATCATACGTACTGCACCAAAGCGTTCGTTAGGACCGCCCTCAGTAAATACCAAGCCATCAAGCGTGATGTCATCGCCTTTCAGTTCAAACTGAATCAAACCAGTGATCCACGCAGAGCCTGCTTGCTCAGCCTTGATAGTGATGTCATTCGCCGTGATCGTCACTTGACCTAAGTTCGCGTATTTACCGGCAGGGATAACCACTTCGTCGCCATCTTTTAGGTTTTCAAATTGTGCTTTAAGCGCAGCCACTTGCTCTTCCGAAGCAACGGCTAAAGTGTCGCCATCTACCTCTGTTAAGCGGTCACTGCTCAATAGGTAACTACGGTCAATTTCGCTAACAGCAGGCGTAGCTTGTTCAGCGACACTGACTACGGGTGCTGTTTTTTCTTGTGTTGTACAGCCTGTTGCAAAAGCGAGTGTGAACGCGCTAATAATGCTTACCGATAATAGTTTTTTGTTCATCGTACATCTCACATTAAAGTTTGGATTATAAAAATGACGACCACCCGTTCAGGTGGCCGTGATGTTATTTAGGATGCGAATTAGATTAGCCTTCGGCTGGAGTCACTTCGTCTTGTTGCTCGACTTTGTCATCGACTGCTTTAACAAGTAACAGACCAACAGAGAACACAATCAAGCCACACAGAACGAATACCATGCGTCCCCACATTGGGTTTGGCAGTACGAACATAGTCATTACGCCCACACCCGCTACCGCGATAAGTGAACCCAACATACGACGTTGCTTGTTATCCAGTTTCTTCTGTTCATTACTTTCAGCAACTAGTGGCGTCGCTAGGTTGTTGAAGAACTTGTCTACGTCTTTCTCACGGTGCTCAGCAAGAGGCTTGTAGAACAGTGTTGAAAGAACAAAGAAGCCAGCAGTAAATATGATGTGACCGATAAGGCCGATAGCCACTTTCAGGTCAGCCCACTCACGGCCAGTTAGTTCATTTAGACCGAACCAGTTTTGAATCATGTCCGCAGTGATAACGAAACCAACGAAGTAAGAAACCACACCACCTACAACTAGCGTGCCCCAACCTGCCCAATCCGGTGTTTTACGGATGAAGAAGCCACAGAATGCTGGAATTGTCATTGGGAAGCCGATCAATGCGCCCACGTACATCATGGTGTCGAAAAGGCTCAGACCTTTAAGAGAGTTGATGAACAGAGCAACCAAGATGATCGCGATACCGAAGAAGGTAGACGTTAGTTTAGAAACAACCATTAGCTCTTTCTCTGTCGCTTTAGGACGAAGAATCGGCTCGTAGAAGTTCTTAACGAAGATACCTGAGTTACGGTTTAGACCTGAGTCCATTGAAGACATTGTTGCTGCGAACATAGCGGCAATCAGAAGGCCAACCATACCTGCAGGCATGTATTCTTGAACGAAGTAAAGGTAAGCGAAGTCAGCGGCTTTGCTGCCAGCTTCTGGGTAAGCAGCTGCTAAATCAACACCTTGACCAGCCATGAACCAAGAAGGCATGAACCAGATGATTGGACCAAGCGTCATTAGTACACAAGCAAGCAGTGCTGCTTTACGTGCGTTGTTTGAATCTTTTGCAGCAAGGTAACGGTAAGAGTTAAGCATGTTGTTGGTAATGCTGAACTGCTTTAAGAAGATGAACACAGCCCAGATGCTGAAGATGCTCATGTAGTTAAGGTTGTCACCCGTGATGAACGAATCCGTTGGGAAGTCGCTAATGATCTGCGTAACACCGCCACCGTGGTAAATAGCAACGACTGCACATGTCACCGTTACTGCCATGATGATAACCATCTGCATAAAGTCAGATGCGATTACCGCCCAAGAGCCGCCCGTCACTGACATCACCAGTACAACCAGACCCGTTAGGACAATCGTCGTTGTCATATCAAAGCCGAAGATACCCGATGCGATGATTGCTAGACCATTCAACCAAATACCTGCAGAGATAACGCTGTTTGGCATACCAGACCAAGTAAATACTTGCTCATTCACCTTACCAAAACGCATACGAATCGCTTCAATTACCGTCACAACACGCAGTTGACGGAACTTCGGAGCGAAGTAAAGGTAGTTCATTAGGTAACCGAATGCGTTCGCGATGAAGATAATCGCTACGGCAAAGCCATCGGTAAAGGCTTTACCTGCTGCACCAGTAAATGTCCAAGCACTGAACTGGGTCATAAATGCGGTTGCACCTACCATCCACCACAGCATATTACCTCCCCCACGGAAGTAATCACTTGTCGTACTTGTAAACGTTCGAAACATCCACCCTATCGCAATTAAGAATAGGAAGTAGATGCCAACTATCAGGGTATTGAGTTCCATCGTTAGACCTTTTATTTATGTTTTTTTGTTGAGGTCACTATAAATAAATGGCAAGTATATTTGTACTACAATAATCCAAATGCGTGACAGTGATCTTACAGTCTGACACTCAATTAATCATACAAGTGATCGAGTTCAAAGTTGCACCACCTAGGAGCGCAATTCCTCAAGTCAGTGCAGTTATCCGCACTAAATTTCGACCAAAACCCCGAAAAACATGAACAAAGTCTCTAAAAATCGAAGATTCATCGTTAAAAACTATTATTCTTGACGATCAAAGCTTAAAGAAGAGCAGCAAAAATATCGTTAGATATAATTTATAAAAATGAATTAAACCAATGCATTTGTAGTACAAATAAAATCGATAATTTGCTTTTAAAAGTTCCCTATATTAGGCAGCCAATAATGAAAACTTGAAAACCACTATTAGATACTGACAGGGATACACGGAAGTGAAATGCTTTTAACACACCCGTTACACTTTCCCCGTCCAATAAAAAGGTGTCATTATGAAGAAATACGTTCCAATCTTAATTGCTCTTAGTACGGTATCTTCTATGAGCTATGCAGCAACACCGCGTGAAGATGCTGTTGACTACTTACAGATGCGTAAAGGCGTGGCTTACCAAGTAAACCATTCAAAACCTTTCACTGGTCAATTTGAAGAGAAGTTCGATAACGGCCAAGTCGCGACCCAAGCTCAGTTTGCCGATGGCTTAGAACTTGGGCTAGAAACTAACTGGTATCCGAATGGCCAAGTCGCTTCTAAAGTGAATTACGTAAAAGGTGAACTGCAAGGCAAAGCTGAAACCTGGTATCCAAACGGACAGAAAAAAGCAGAACTCAATTATAAAGACAATGAACTATCAGGCACCGCCTCTCGCTGGTATCCCAATGGGGAACAAAGCTTGACAGCTGAATACAGCGACGGACAAAAAGATGGATTGGTAACGGACTACTACCCGAACGGTAATAAGGCCAGCCAAGCGAAGTTTGATGAAGGTGAAGTCGCGAACGGAAAACTTACTCGCTGGAATACTAACGGTGACAAAGTTGAAGAACTGACCTTTAAAGATCACAAAGTCACCTCTAAACAGGTGTGGATGCCTACAGAAAGCTAAGCCTCAAGAACAGCTCTCACGGAGCTCTTTGATATAACTAAACGCCTGCTGTTAAAGTTTGCAGCTACACGTCTGCAACTAAGAGACAAGAGAAGAGAAACGAACATTCATGTGATTAAGCGTGAATGTTCGTGGCTTTGATGCTGTCACAGACTCACTTAAGCGTGTTGTCATCAACCTAAAAGCCTATTCTTAAGCCGCGGTTTACACGCTTATTGAGCCGCACACGACTCTCTACTCAAATTTGAAATAAAAAAACGCTCATGTTGCCTGTATCAACATGAGCGCAAGGGTAGATCTTCGACTACCATCTCCTACCTTTCTAGATGAAAGCAGAAGTTATAATTAGAATAGTTGGGAGCAATAATCAAAATGCTTTCGCAAGCACTTCAACGATTTCTTCTTTGTCGCTGATGAGAACAACGGGTAACGATTCGAACCCAGTTCATTCCTATCAAGTTCATACTTATATAGCAGGCTATGTCACTACCTTGCCTACTACATTTCAAACCTTCTCTGATTGAGTTTTAAATCACCTCAAGTAAATGTCTCATGTTCTTAAAGCGGTGGATTTAATCCATTTAGCTTCAAGACCACTCTTACTTATTCGGCTTCACACCGTCTGTTCATGCAATCAACACAGCAAAGTTATGTGTTGCTAAAGAAAGTTAGTAAATAATAATGTATTACAAATAAAAATGATATCTAAAGGTTCAATTTTTTGCTGTAGCGCACATTTATTGATGAACAAAACTCTTCAAAACCATTATCAACAGCCAAACAAAACACTAAAAATCATAAACTTACCAATACAAACTGACTTTGTAACCCTTTGTAAATAGTGGTTTTGTCCTCACAACACGATCAAGTTCACAGATCATCACGCCTCGGATCGCTACCATATTTGTATTATTTAAATGCAAAATAAATTTGAAATAACCAAGAAATAATTTCAAAAACAAAATGCATTTAAGACAAGAACTACTCTATTTGGCTTGTAATTATGGCCAATACTCAACCATATAAATATGGAATTAATACCATGAATAAAACTAAAATCGTGATTGCTGTGGCATCTGTACTCGCTGCTGGCTCTGTATCTGCTGCGTCTTTCGATATGAGACACGAATACAAGAGTCATACAGATCAACACGCTACTCGTGTAAAACTTGGCGATAGCATTGGCAACTTCCTTGTAGATATCGAAGCGAAATTCAAGGGAGAAGACGGTAAATTCATGGAAGATTTGAAGAACAATGGTTGGGAGCTTGGTCTAAACTACCGTCATGTACTAAACGATAACTGGACAATGACTTACGGTATGCCAATTGAAGCTCGTGAATCTGGCGTTACATACAAGCCTCAAGTTCGTGCAACATACAAAGTGGATAGCGTTGATGGCCTAAGCCTAAGTGCTCGTTACCGTTACGATATGAGACAGAACACTAGCAGCTCAGAGTATCAATTCGATGACAATGGTGATGTTATTGTTGATAGTGACGGTGTTCCAATCACGGTTGATAAAAACGTTTCTAATCAACGTCGTCACCGTCTAACGGCAAACGTTAACTACTCAATGGAAAACTGGCGCTTTGGTCTAGAAGGTAACTACTACAAAGCGGATGGCTATGACATCTACGACAACGACGATACCAACTACGAGTTGAACGCAAGCATTCGCCATATTATGGGTCAATGGGCACCATATGTAGAGTTTGGTGATGTGAGCACTTCATCAACTAAAGCGACTCGTGAACTGCGTAGCCGTGTTGGTCTAACTTACAGCTTCTAATCGATAGCTACATGAATAATCTAAGATAATTACTGTCCTAATTTTCTAAGACCTAAACAAAAGCCAGCTTAATCGCTGGCTTTTTTTCCTTTAAAATCAGTAAAATAAGAGCCGCGCACTTGCAGCTCTTTTTCCTAGTGACTAATCCGATAGAGAAAGGCAACGGTCACATTATCGTTAGGCACAACTCGCTTCTGCTGAGCCAAAAACAATTCCGCTGTCGAAACGGCATCGGCTAATGCATTGTGGCTGTTGTACTCAGGAAGCCCGTACCTTTCGCGAGTCCCTGCCAAGGTTAAATCGACTTCTTCATGATTGCTGATCGCTTTCTCCATGCTTTTCTCAATACACAAGGTATCAAGCCAAAGCAGAGGAATCGCTCTTAAACCGTAGCAGCGAAGAAGGTATTGGCTAATGAACTTCTCTTCGACTACACACGCGTGCGCGACGATAATCTTGCCTTTCGCTGCTTCGAAGAAAGCGATCATCGCATCATGAATAGATGCGCCCTCTTCCAGCATCTGTGGTGTGATGTGGTTAATCACCGCAGTTTCAGCGTTAATCTGAGAATCATTGTTCAGGTAGATATGCTTGGCAGAAGCCAAATCGATTCGTCCTTTCACCACATCGACCCATCCCATAGACAAGATAAGATCTTGTTCGCTGTCTAAGCCTGTGGTTTCGAGATCCAACACGATATAGTCGCTGTCTTTGGCCAAATCCGTCATTTCAGGACAAGGCTGCTCTACGAGAGCATGTAACGCCTCTGGCAACTTAACCGTTCCCAAATATTGCTTACGTTTACGTTTAATTCGCTCAAGCGGGTGAAAATAGTTTAACAAGGCTTTCATTAACGCGCTCCGAAACGAATTTTCGCCGCTTCTTGAAGGTCAGCAATGATCCTAAAGGCATCTTTCAAGTGTTTACGCTCAAAGCTACCAAAGCTATCTGGGTTGATGTTGTTGTCAGGCACATCCCCGTTCTTCAGCGCTTCAAGTTGATGGCCAAAACGGAAAGAGAGAATGAACTGGTAAGCACCCAGAATGTTCTTGAATGCATCGTCGCTCAGCATGCCTTTTTCATTGGCAGCAGCGAAACGTTCGTCAGTCGCCGACAAATCGCACTCCACAGCAAGGCCATAAATACGCGCTAAGTCGATAATCAAGTTGATCGCGTACTTCTTCACGTTCAACGTTTTCTTATTCTCACCTGACTTCTCTAGCACTAAGCTATTGAAGATGCCAAGTGGCGGGTTGGTATTGACCGCGTCTTTCACTAGCGTGCTTAAAAACTCACGGTTACCGCGAATATTGCTATGCAGCTCATCGCGCAGAATACCTTCGAACTCACTGTTGCCGTAGATAGTACGAATTTCTAGGAACACACTGATATTAAGCAAGCGTTCGTACTCTGGGTTAGCCACCCACTTCTTGTAGTAGTGCTTCCATACACTGAGTGGCTGACACCATTTTGGCGTCGCAGCCATGAATTTACCTGGACATAATGGGTAGTGACAGCTTGCTAAGCCGTTGGTCACCATCATCGCTAAGTGTTTGAAGTAAATACGGTCACTGTCGGTTGCATCGTCAGCAAGAACAATCGCGCTGTCTTGGTCCGACAACATGTGCACTTCATTACGTGCGTGCGATCCGGCTACGATCCAAGAGAAATCACACGGTGGTGGGCCTAACTTATCAATCGCTATTTGAATCAATCGACGGGTGTAGGCGTCCATAATCATGGTCATTACCTTGCCGACGGTTTCAGGCGCCACTTTACCTTCCACCAGCGCTTCAAAAATAGCTTGTCGCTCTGAGGTGAACGAAGACATGGTTTTCACGCTGCCCGCGTATTTGATTTTCTCGATCAAGAATATCGCTTGAACACGGTGGTTTTGAACCAAATGAGACGTAGTAAGAAGACCAACGACCTTATTCTCTTTCACAACGGGCAAGTTACGGATATTAAATTGCATCATGATAGAGGCCGCATGCAGCACCAGATCATCCGGTTTTACAGTAAGTGGAGAGTGCGTCATTACCTCTGAGATCAGGCTATCAGTACTCACGCCGTGGGCAATCACTCGCTTAGTCATGTCTCGGTCGGTGATCAAACCAACAATGGTTTCACCTTCATAGATCACGGCACACGGTGAGCGTTGATGAAGCATTTCAACCGCAACCGACTGGATGGTTTGCTCAGACTTAACAATTGCCACCTGCCCGCTTGCCACTTCCTCAACTTTACGAATGAACAGGCCTTTCTCTTTATTCGACCAGACCACATCCAGTGCCGACTTCAAGCGAACCTGCGCCTGTGAAGCAAAGTGTTCTGCGCAACTTGGAAAGGCTTTGAAAAGCGTTTGAAGTGCCGAGTGTGGAATCACATAAAGTAAGGTGTTTTCGATTGCGACAGCTCTATAGCCTTTTTCGTCGTTGACTTCAGAATCTAAGAACGTAAAGCCAAACAAATCTTCACTGCCTAGACGAGCACGAAGCACACCATCCGATTTTCGTTGCTCCATAGAGCCCGTTCGAATGATATAGAGCGATTTTTCCTTCCCAGACTCACACAAATCGACCACATCTCCCTTACCGAGATAAGTAATTTGCACGTTAGAGGCAAGTTCGCGAAGTGCTTGTTTAGGGATCTTATCGAATGGGTCGATTTGACCTATGAATTGAAGAATATTTGGCAGTAGAGACTGGGGCATAATCACACTCACAATAATTTAATTAGTATTATTATATAACTTAAAATACTGGTTACTAGTGCTTTTAACGAAACAGCAAATAATAGATTAAATATTGGACACCAGTCAGGTTTTCATCAAATTTGGATGCAAAAAAAGCACGTATGGAACGTGCTTTTTAGAGGTCACTGCTGAAGTTAGCTTTTGTACAACCGTAATTTTAACTTTGACTACCCTAGTTTTGCGAGAATGACCTCTCGTCGATAATGCAAAACGATCAAAGCTAAAATAACAGTGAAAACAATTAACTAACGGCTGGTAATCTGTGATTTGTTTCTAACAGGTGACTTGCTGACGCGTGGCGTGCTTTGTCACTATTACCTGCCATGATTGCTTCATAAATCTGGCGGTGTTCGTTAATACAAGTACTTCCCTCTTCAGAAGAGTGAGAAATAAAGTTAACAAACATGGTCGTCAAGATGTTACCAAATGGAAGGTAGAAGTCGTTACCTGTTGCATTGAAGATCAGGCTATGGAATTTCATATCAATATCTAGCCAACGCTCTTGATCAAGCGTTTCTTCGCTAGAGATTTCTACCATTTGTTGGAAAATACTAGACAGCTCAATACGTTGTTCTGCACTCGCGAACTGAGCAGCTAAAGCACACGCTTCTGGCTCAATTGCACGGCGTAAACCCAAAAACTGATGACAGAATTGGTCTGTATCGGCCAAACCGTCCATCCATTCGATCAATTGTGGATCTAAGAAGTTCCAGAACGCGCGGTTAACAACGCGAGTACCAATCTTAGGACGAGATTCTAATAGACCTTTTGAAGTCAGAAGCTTAACCGCTTCTCTTAATGCTGTTCTACTGATACCAAATTGCTCACACAGAGCCATTTCACCAGGGATAATAGAACCTTGAGGCAAATTGCCCGACAAAATACCACGGGCGATTTCACGTGCAACTTGCACATGAAGGCTTCGCTTAGAGCCTGAAATAGAATTGAAAGAGCCAGCCATGTGTCTACTTACCGATTAGATATGTATTATTTAACTCGGACTATAGCACTGATTTATATCTTCACCAACACAGCATCAGAATAACGTGAGGTCACTACCAGTAAAGGTTGGAGCAATATTTCACAAACCTGCTCATCTTTAGGTTTATAAAACCAATTCAACCTATTAATTCATACAAATAGTTCTCATTTACTATTTCAATGTATGCGTGAACTCACAAAACCACCCTTACTCTCACTATTTATGTCGGTAATAACCCGTTTTTAGATAAACACCCTTGAATATAGCAAGTGTTATTGTATGATTTATTGGCGTGAATAATCTACAATATAGGCGGCTCTGATGTTTAACGATTTAAAAGGCAAACGCATTCTAATTACTGGCTCTACTGCTGGTATGGGTTTAGCTACCGCACGTGTCTTTGCAAAATACGGCGCAAAAATCGGCATCAATAGTCGTGCTTTCAGCCCAAAAGTCGATGACGTTCTATCTGAACTTACCGCACTGGGTGGCGATGTTGCCTTTTTTCCTGCAAACCTAATGGACACATTAGAGTGCGAAAGGTTAGTCAAAGAGTTCACTGATCATTTTGGTGGCATGGACGTGTTGATTAACAACGCCGGTGGCCTTGGTGGTCGCGCCAATCTAGAAAATATCGATGATGAGTTTTATGAGCGCGTAATGAACCTTAATGTTCGCTCTGCGCTGATGACAACCAAGTTCTCTATCCCGCACTTACGCGCCTCTGCTGCTGAGTCCGGGCAAACATCTTGTGTGATTAGCACGGGCTCTATTGCCGCTCGCGAAGGCGGTGGTGTTGGTGCAGGCATCTATGCCGCGTCTAAAGCTTGGTTGCACGACATTCACCGTAATTGGGTGAAAGAGTTCGCACAAGACAATATCCGTTTCAACATTGTTTCACCAGGCACTATCGATACCGCATTTCACGATGGTAAAAGCGACGATTTGAAAGCGACCATTGCTAACAACATTCCAATGGGACGCTTTGGCAATATTGATGAAGTTGCTCCTTCATTTGCTTTCTTTGCATCGCACGCTTGCAGCGGTTACATCACAGGTCAAATCCTAGATGTTAATGGCGGACAAATAACGCCTTAGTTAGCTGGTTTATATAAGCTCACTCAGCGATTTAAGTTCGCCACACTATATAAGGTCAACAGACCAGAGTAGATGAGGGAAAACCTCACACTAAATTCGACGTATACACTGACACTAAACGCCAGATTCGTCTGGCTTTTAGTGTTTTCAAAGTTTCAATTTCAGGTGGTTTAAATGTCAATATTTACATTGGTGGAAGATTCAAGCCGCCGAATTCATGTTCAAGTGGCGAGACAAATTGCTCGCAAGATCTTGTCAGGCGAGTTAGAAGAAAATCAAAAGTTACCCAGCGAAATGGAGCTGTGCGATATCTTTGGAGTAAGCAGAACTGCCCTTCGAGAATCAACCAAGCTACTTTCGGCAAAAGGTTTAATCGAGTCGAAGCCAAAAGTGGGCACTCGTATCAAGCCGAGAACACAGTGGCACTTCTTGGACCCGCAATTGCTGTACTGGATCCAAGATTTAGAAGATACCAAACCCTTCTTGTCTCAATTTTTAGGCTTAAGAAAAGCGATTGACCCGGAAGCGTGTGCACTCGCTGCAACTAATGCAACCGTTGAGCAACGCAAAGAGCTTTCGATTCTTTTCCAGAAGATGACTATCGCGGCAAATAACTTCGATTATGAAGAGTGGACGACCAACGATCACCTGTTTCACCAAACGATTTTCTTATCGACAGGTAATCAGTTTTACATTCCATTCGCGAATATTCTGTCGACTATCTTCAAGCAGTTTATCGACCACTCCGCTGAAGGCGGTCGCTTCTGTTTAGAAGAACACAAAGCGATTTACGACGCGATAATGTCAGGCGATGCCAAGCAAGCTCGAATTGCTTCTCAAGTCCTGCTAGACGATGAGAACCAAAAGCTCTCTAGGGTTGAATTAGCCATCGCATAACCGAGATTAACCAAACTGGCTTGTGTTTCAAAGACACAAGTCAGTCTTGTTTTAGCACCCATTTTTAACCATCAACTACCGTAGTGTTTTCTTCTTTAAACGCTCTACTCCGTCACCTCAGAGAAAGCTTACGGTTATACACATAAGGTGTTGTTTGTGTCTTCACAATCGTACGTAAGGAAAAATTTCTCTCTCGCCTGGCCCCTCGCCTTAAACGGTATCTTGATGCAGTCGATGTTGATGATCGACACACTGCTTGTCTCTCCTCTTGGTGAAATCCCTTTAGCTGCAATGGGGATTGCGACGACTATCGTTGCCTTTGTACTGGGAATTCAAATGGCGCTGGCAAACGGTACTCAGTTAGTATTAAGCCGCGCAGTGGGCTCTGGCATCGCCGCATCATTATCTAAAGCATTTTGGGCAGGGTTATTTATCAACCTTGGCGTAGCAACACTATTTTGGCTTCTACTTACTTTTTTCGAACAACCCTTGATTCAAGCTTTAACAGATGACGCTTCCCTTCACTTAGAAATCAGCCGCTATCTAGACATCTCGAAATACATCGTTATTTTTACCGCGTTAACGCAGGTGATCATTGCTTTATTTAATGCGCTAGGCAGAACTAAAGTCCCATTCAAAGGTTACTTAATTGAACTGCCTATCAATGCTGTACTCTCATATGTGCTGATTCATGGTTTTTCTAATTTTGAAGGGATTGGAGTACAAGGCGCTGCATTAGGCAGCATTATTGCAATAACGATCCGCTTGCTGTATTTGGTTTTGTGCGTGCATTTAAGCTCAGCGATTTCACTCAAATTAGACGCTCAGCGCTCTGAATTCTTTACCAACGTTCGCCGTCACTTTATCGAAATATTCCCTGTAGCAGCGAACGTGACCATGCTTTTGATTGGCGCAACGATATATCAATTGTTGTATTCGCAACTTAACATCAACGCTTACGTAGCGATTACTTTGGTGATGCCTTGGATCAGGGCTGTCTCTCAATTTATTACCGCTTGGGCTCACTCTTCCGCAATTACTATCAGCCAAGCGATTGGCTCTAAAAAGATGGATGACCTAGTCAAAAACGTCGATACCAGTATTGATATTGCGGTCGTCATTTCTTTTGTGTGTGCAATCTTGTTCGCAGGATTAAGTCTGGTCATTGGTGACATTTACCCGAACTTGGATGAGTCTACCTATCAAGCATTGGCCGTTATCGCCCCACTCTACATCTTCTTGCCGATTGTCCGTGGCTACAACACGGTTCATGGGAATGTATTAAGAGCCCTAGGAAAAACGACCGCAGTCTTCAAAATCAACTTTACTGGTCAATGGGTAATTTCAATTCCATTGTGTGCATTGATCATCTTTGGATTAGACGGTTCTATCTTTTGGGCATTTGCCATCCAACCATTCGAAGAAGTCGTGAAAGCTTTCCCATTCCGTCACTTGGCTCGAAAGTCTCTTAAAGAGTTTGATGCCGACAAAGCCAAAGAGTTGATGTATGACTAAACTCCGTATCGAGTTGTCGTCCTAAAATCTTCCTACGCTTTCTGATTACAACCTTGTCTTTTGACAAGGTTGTATTGTTTCAGCTGTACCGTTCATTGGTAAGCTTCATTGTACTCTCGCTGATACCCGGCTCATCTTAAATCTCATAGAAAACAAAAAGACCACTCAACATTCGGTTCAGTGGTCTTCGAAAACATTCCTTAAGGCCTGTTTCTAACTAGCCTTATGTACTATTTGCCGTTCAACTTTAGTGCCGAGAAAGTCACACTGTTATAGTCGCCATTCTTTTTATCGACAGCGAAATCGCCAGTACCGCCACAACCTGGCCCCCATACAGGGTGAGAATCGCTCACGCTACATTGGCCGTATGCGCCCGCTTTGTAATAGAAATCATCTTCAGCATAACCCGTTGGTGAATCAAGCTCATCAATACCCTTGCTCAGATCGATTTCATACTTAACCGTATCGTGACGTTCTGTTTCAAACGTTAGGTACATCATGGTGCCTTTCACTTCCACTTTGTAGCTAAACTCTTCACCAAGAGCAATGCCTGCTTCACCCGGTTCCGCTGGGTTTTCCCAAGTGTTACCCCAAACAGGGTAAGCTATATCGGCACGGTTAGGATCTTTCTTCTCTAGGTTACGCTCATAGTTCCAAAATACTGAACCCATTTCTTGGCCAGGAAACTTCTTATAGAAGATCTTTAGTGGTTCATTACCATGCCCGTAACCAGTTCCAGCTTTGATTAACTCATTATGTTTTTTAGCGTGAATCTGACCAACAACCACCGAGTGAGCTGGGTACTTTTCTGGGTACTTAGCGTTAATCGCTACGTGATTCACTTTTAGGGTCGCTTCTAGCGTGCCGCCAACGGCACTGTACTCGCTTGCTGATGGATGGCTAGACAATGCCCATTGGTTTCCTTTGTCCGCCGTATCGATTGAGAAATCAGCACCGCGTGGCATCTGGCGTAACTCAGAGCGTGCGTTTTTCGAGTTCTTCGTGGTAATAGCTTGGTTTTGTACTTCAAAGACGAGATTACCGTCTTTATCAAGGTGGAAGAAATCGCTGTGTGAGTAGCTCATCATTGCCACCCCTTCGATTTCGTCAACACGTCCATCTTCATTGATATCTGAAGGTATAGTTATTTTCCAATTGTGCATATCGAATTTATCGGCAGGTACGGGGTAAGAAACACCGTTATTTGCGAAAGTAACCATTGGTACAGTCGCTAATAGCGCCACTGCTAATATGTTTTTCTTAAACATGACTCATCCTTTATTGTTAACAGATACCGAGTACACACTCAGTACAGAAACCACTTTTGAACACGAATTAGTACTAAATATTTTCTCTTCGACTTAAATAAGCCAACCGATAAATAGAATTTACATTTAGCCATTTTGTAACTTTTATTAAACATCTGGCTATGGTTTATATTTATGCCTCTCAACATGCTCCCTATGTTTAAGCCACGATGGTTAAAATCATCATTATTAACATATAGAAACACTTAATATTTGTATTATTTTAACACATGCAAAAAAGTGAGTTTCTAAGGTTTGTGAATATGAGAAGTACGTCATGATTGATTTAATACACAAGCCCTAAATTGAGATATTCATAACATTTAGCTATATACTTGGGCCATTAGTCAGAACTTTTTGATAGATCTCACAGAAATCTGACTCAATAATAAATACCATATTTGTCATACATTAATTTAATACCATTTAAGGTATTGGTTTGTGAGCCACGGGTACATTGGATGTATCCAGAATTAAAAAATAATAGTGAGACAAAGGTATGAATTCTGTTACAAAAATTGCTGCAGCTGTTGCATGTACTCTTTTAGCGGGCACAGCTACTGGTGCATCTCTTGATTATCGTTACGAGTATCGTGCTGCGACGGATTATACAAAAACAAATGGCGACACGGCTCACGTAGACGCTCGCCATCAACACCGAGTGAAGCTAGGTGAAAGCTTTAAACTGTCAGATAAGTGGAAGCACTCAACGGGCCTTGAAGTTAAATTCCATACTGACGATTCTTACTACGACGCAGATTCTGGCGAAGTTAAATCAGCAAACAGTAGAAGCTTCTATGACGGCAATTGGTATATTTACGGTATGGAAGTAGAAAATACAGCAACTTACAAAGTCGATAACAACTGGTATCTACAAGTTGGTATGCCGATCGCTTGGGACTGGGATGAGCCGAACTACAACGGCGGTGACTGGAAGATGAAAAAAGTCACTTACAAACCTCAATTCCGTGTTGGTTATAATGCGGATATGGGATTAACGACTGCCATTCGTTACCGTCACGAGTATGCTGATTTCCGCAACCATACACAGTTTGGTGATAAGGATTCAGAAACTGGCGAACGTTTAGAATCAGCTCAAAAATCCAAAATAACGCTAACAGGTGCATATAAAATTGAGTCTCTACCGAAGCTTGGTCTTTCTTACGAAGCAAACTATGTAAAATCTTTGGATAACGTACTTCTTTATAATAGTGATGACTGGGAATGGGATGCTGGCTTAAAAGTAAACTACAAGTTCGGTTCTTGGAAACCTTTTGCTGAGATTTGGTCTTCTGATATCAGCTCATCTTCTAAAGATCGCGAAGCAAAATACCGTGTTGGTGTTGCTTACTCATTCTAATTAGAAATAGTCAATTTATAAAATACCCCTCTCCTCTTGTAAATTTTTGGGGCATATTTTAAGCACTTTATTTAAATAATAGGATGTTCTAATTAACGTTAGTTTCATCCTAATAAATATTTAACGACTATTCATTATCTATTTCTTATGTGATTTACATATGGATTTAATATCATAAAGAGAATATTTTATGCAGATTTCTAAAGTCGCTACAGCTGTCGCTCTTTCGACAGGTTTATTATTTGGTTGTAACAGTGACGGTTTACCTATCCCGACCGATGGTTCTACTGATCCAGGTAACCAACCTTCAGCATTAACTACGGGTTACTGGCAAATCAGTGATGGTAACTCCGCTTCAATATCCGCGTCATCAAACGCTGATCTACCAAAT
Organism: Vibrio sp. 10N.261.51.A4; assembly: GCF_041471945.1. Lineage (NCBI taxonomy): Bacteria > Pseudomonadati > Pseudomonadota > Gammaproteobacteria > Vibrionales > Vibrionaceae > Vibrio > Vibrio sp. 10N.261.51.A4. The sequence continues at coordinate 44,414 of NZ_JBFRPJ010000039.1, read as the reverse complement.
GTTTATGTTTTCCAAGAAGATGGCAATCATAAATACTATGACGATGATGATGACTTAGGTACTTACACGATTAAAGATGCAAGTGCTTCTACTAATAATTATGATGAAGAAGCCGGTACGGTCTCTTTCACATATTATGAAACAGGCACATCAACGATCGAAATTCTAGATGGTGTTTTTTCTTTCGATGACGCTGGTGCTCTGAATATTTCAGATAACACCACTGGCATAGACTACTCTGGTTCAGACCAAACTGCGACTGACGCCGTACAAGAAGCTATCAGTAAAGCCAATGAAGCAAATGGTATCAATGGCTACGTTCAAATCTTGGACACCAACAATGGTGGTGTAAAGAATGATGTGGGTGAACTACGTTTGAAATTGTCTGACAGCAGCACAGGGGCAACAGTAGACAGTATCGCATCAGGAAAGGTAACCGTTGACTTAATCTACCAAGTAGATGAAGACACCGAGCAAGAAGCGAATGGTTCAGGTAACAACGCTTATATTAGTCTCTACGCTTCTGGTACTTCTAACACTAATTTACACGGCGAAGTTATTTTTAATGCTGGAGAAATTTTCTACCGTTCCACGGTTACCGATAGTAGCGGTAAACCTCAAATTCCTGATGAGCCTGTAGGCACTTACACTTTAGGTGAAGATCTCGCGGTTGAAATCAGTTGGGCGAGCGGTTACTACACATTCAAAGTCAATGACACTGTATACGACAATAGCGGCAACGGTTTTGAGGCTTTCGACAAAGCTGCCGTTACTATCGTGTCATTGAAGCTTGGTGATACTTCTAACACAACACACTACGAGTTAAACGCTGACAACTTTAAAGTTTATTCGAATGACACAGCTTCTGATGAGCTAGTGTTTGAAGATAACTTTAACAATTACCCGAATGGCCAAGCGCTATCAGGTAATCCGTACAACAACAATACTGCGGAAGCGACAGTTGTTGTTGATGGCGGCAATACTGAGCCAGAACCTGAACCAGATCCAGATCCAGATCCAGAGCCCGGCGAAGTAACAGACAACTTCGATTCTTATACTGTAGGTACGCAGATCGATGTGGCTAACCCTGCGTACCAGACAAAAGGTGTTGATGGGGTTTTAAATACAGCAGTGATCAGTAGTGACTTTGCCAAGTCGGGTTCTAACTCTTTACGAATTGAAGATGGTGCGGACTCAACCACTGATAATAACAAAGCTATCGTTGGCCGCGACTTTGCTAATGGCGCAGCAGAAACTGGCTCTGTTTCTACATCTGTATACATCCCTAGCGATGGCTATGTAAAAGCATCATACATTTTCTTAGGTTCTAATAACGATGCATCATCTAGTGGTCGCTTCACTGAAGTTGTATTTACATCTAGTATGATTAAATTCCGCAACGAATCAGGCAGCCAAGTTGACCTTGCTTCATACTCAAAAGACACATGGGTAGATGTGACCATTTCATGGGTAGATACAGACATTACCGTCAATGTTGATGGAATAGACTACACTGGGTTAAAAGCTGAAAGTGCAGGTGGTTCCCCGACCGCTATTGCGCTATACAATGGTGACAATGGTTCAAAAGGGACATACACCTACTTCGACAACCTAGATTCAGACCTATTCTAGTTCTCACTAGAAAGTCTGTTTGACTTGATTGCTAGATAAAACAAATCCCTATCAACGTAATTTGATAGGGATTTTTTATTGTTAGCTCAAGAATAAAAAGCAGACTGGCGATTCAGTTAAGCTCTCTGACTCAGCGGAACTTTGCTTCAGCGTTGAATAAGCACCGATGCTGCTAGTAACGAATGCCCCCTTGCCTCTCTAACTTATTTAACCCTCTCAAAAGCCCTGTATCTATCATAGATAAACAAAACCCCTCAGCTCTGCACTCAACCCACAAATTATTATTCAGCATCACCGTAGCATACAATCAAGGTATTTACGGCCTGCAAGCAACTAACCCTCAAGCGTATCCCCTTGAGCACTAGATGCGTTTGATCATCGACTTGAGCCCGCCTGAGTATTTCATTAAGCATTGGCGCTAATAAAGTGATGGCTAACCGCCCTTCTATTTATGCAAGAGTTAGAGCACGATTTATGGCTGTTGCTAAGAGTCTTGCTAAACAACCCAAAAGTGACGGTTTCAAGAACAAAACGGGAGTAATCAGCCGAGCTAACGCTTATTAGTAGACCAGGCAAAACAATACGTTCATGTGTAGACGTCGCATTAGTACATACCTTGAGAACGAAGTCGAAGTTTTCTAGCTATGGCGATTCCAAAATAATATTGGCATTGTTTAGCTTTGAATGAGAGCCAATATGACCTGTTATCAGCTGAGATTAATCATGACTGAGGTTAATGGTGATCGGCGATTGGGGAAAGGATAGTGACTGAAACTGATAATGACTAAAGTTAATACTGAATGAGCTTAATGATAATGTCTTAAACTCTGTGCAACTGATAACTACCCCTCTCCTACTCAATTAAATCATACGCTTAAGCCCAACCAACAGCAGGCACAAAAAAGCCTCCAAACCCTAAGGCTGGAGGCTATTGCGATAGCTTTAATATTAAGTGTTATTCGGTTAGATTACTTTTTGTATTGATCGTGCGATACGTCTAGTTGGTAGAAAGTCGCTTGTGAGTAATCGTCTAGGTCGCCGCTGATGTTTTGGTTGTAAACACCGGCTTTGAAGTACATGTACTTGCCGCCTACGTCGTAGCCGCTGTTGCTCATATCAACCACTTGTACAACGTCGTCTTTGCCTTCACGCATTAACGTTACAGTCATCGTGTTGCCTTTAACGTCAATACGGTAGCTGAACACTTCGCCAAGTGCGATACCATCGTCACCCACTTCAGCCGTCATGTCGCCCACTAGAGGGTAGAAGTCCTCTTTAGTTGCGTCTTGGCTTTCGTGTGCGAAGTAAACCGCACCCGTTGCTTGGTTTGGCAGTTTACGGTAGTACAAACGAATTGGTTCATCGTTTTGATCGTGAATCTGACCAATGATAAAGCGGCCTACTTCGTTCGCATTACCTGTTGTTGTTGCGTGATCGATTTTCAACGTTGCTTCTAAAACGCCATCAATACCAGCAGCAGCTTCTAAGTCAGACTCAGGTGCGCTTGAGAATACCCAGTTGTTCTTGTTAACACCTTTAGTGCTAATAGACTGGTCACCACGGCGCATCATTTCGCGAAGCTCTGTACGCGCATACTTAGTATTTTTAGAGGTACGAACACCTTTCACGTAAGACTTGAAGACTAGACCACCATCGTCAGCTGTGTAGAAGATCTCTGGGTGTTGGTAACCGTTTGCAAGGTTCCACTCAGAAACATCATCAGGCTTACCGTTTTTGTCATGGTCGAATGGTTGAGATAGGTACCAATGCGTCATGTCAAAGTTTTCGCTTGGCGCGTTACCTGCAACTGGTGTCGCTGGCAGGCCTGTCGGAACTGGCAGTGCACTGCGTGTGTCACATTCAACTGAGGTCTCACAAGGGTAAACCGCTGCTACACCAAAGTTACCTGAACGAAGATCTTTGCGCGCATCTTTACGTGCTTTTTCCACTGCTTTCATTTCAGCGATAATAACTGCTTCTGCTGCTACCACGTCTGAAGTGATGATATGGCTAGCAGGACATGCGTTAATGTTACAGTTAACCGCAGCTAACCCTGTCACACTGTTCCAACCATTTTTGGTGTTACCGTGACCAACGTATCTTACGTAGCGCGCTTGCACTGCTGGCTCGAATTGGAAACGCTCTAGGCCGATCGCTTTACCTGAGCTCAGTTGGTTTTCAAGTACGGTTGTCCAGGTTTCACCATCGACACTTACTTGAATATCAAATTTAGACTGGCGCTCGTTACCTTTGCTGAAAGATGCTTGAACCGCATCAAATTCTTGAACTGAACCATAATCTAGCATTGCCCACTCACCGTCACCCGCTGAAGACCAACGTGTAGTTAGGTCTTGGTCAATGAGACGATCAGGTCCGTTACCATCATGGCTACTAGCGGCAACAGCAACTGGCGTCAGAAGCGCTTCACCAGTTTCTTTGTTATTTGGGAAATCAACAGTCGGTGTGCTCGTGCTCGCACAACCAACTGCAAGTAAAATAGAAGAAGCGAGTAAGGTTTTTAGAGTAATTTGTTTCATATCTAATCCATTATTATAATACAAAGACAGCGTTCGTAAGTGAAAGATAAATTGGCAAACACGAGCTATAAGGCGTTTTCTCTCTCAGTATTTGCGATAACACAAAAATATTACGTAATCTTATAATACAAATAAAACACTTCGTTGAATAAATGAGACTGGGAACACTTTTCGCTTTTTCCATACTTTAACTGGATCACACTTCCTATTGATAAAAGACAACATATGAAAATTTAGAATGCGAAATGGGCTATCAAGGGCGAAAAATCCGAGCGGTAATGGTGAGAATGTGCATCACTCGAGCAGAGCATTTATCGTTCAGAACATCTCATTCACCAGTGTCGCAGCAGTTAAAAAAAGACCACATTGTTAGGAATCAATATGGTCTTTAAAGCAGTCATTGTTGTTACTCAAACGTTAGCTAATTCAATAATGTTCAGCTCTAAGAGAACTAAAACTCACATCAAACACTTCACCCGCATAGTCGCTGTCTGGCTTAAATTGTGGGTAGATACCCGCTTTGAAGTAGAAAGCGATGTCGTTAGAGGCCCAATCTTGAGTTAAAGAAACGGTTTTGCCATCTTTATCTTGGTAATCCTCTCCCCAACCGATTGAGTGCGAAACCGTGTTGGTGCCATCTAAATCGTGGGTCGCAAGGTAAATACCATCTTGGTCGGCACGAATCGTATAGCGCCACTCTTCACTTGCCGAATAAGTCCCTAACTCGACACTGAACGGGTCACAATGATTACAGTCTTGATTGTTGCGCTCAAAATCGTCATTCAGTATCACTCGTACCGGCTTACCCTCACCTTCCCAAAGCAATTTGACCAATGCTTGATTGATCTTCCAGCCATGGATCTGACCGAGCACTACTTTTGGGTCTTGGCCGTTAATGTTCGGGTAATCTTCAATTCGCAAGCTTGCCGTTAACTCGTGACTGGTTGTGTTGGTTCTGGTGTCGTCCAAATACCAACTGGTATCTTCATCACTGGTGCTGCAATCTGGCTGAACACTGCTTTGATACAACTCCCTGAGCTCAGAGCGAATATAGCTAGAGTTTTGGGTAGAGGTGCCGTATCCCATATCCGCTCTAAAGTGCATTCTTCCTTCATCAGTATTGAAGTAAGAAAGATCAATATCACTGTCGTACACATCGCTGTCATTTGAAAGAAGATCTTTACTCGATTCACAACGTTCTGGTTCTAACTCAGCAGCACTGTCACCACCGCTTCCATACCAATCATTCTTACTCGGTGGAATAGTCAGCTTCCAATCATTAATGTCCCAATCGTTTGATCCATCGATTTGAGTCGTGGTGTATCTCAACGCCTGATAGTAAGCAATCGCTTCACCATTCTCAAATTGGTTATAGATACCCGCTTTGAAGTAGCTCAATAAATGCTGCCAGTAAGCGATGTCTTGATTCACTTTTACTTCATCATTCACTTTGAGCGACAGTGTGTTCTCATAAACAGAAAGATCAAATTTGGTAAAACTGTCCATTTCCGCCTCACCTAAATCGTAGCGCTTGTATGACGTGGCATAACAATCCGAAGAGTCAGCAGCGCTGCTACAATCAATGGCATTGTTTTTCATGACTGCCCAGTAGTGACCTGTGAGGCCATCTCGTTCTTGCTCCCAAACCACACGCAATAGCGGATGAGGGATATAACCCGTACCACTCTCATCAGTCCCCTTATTGTGTATCTGCAGCAACGTCACTTCATCATGGTCGGCAGGTGAACTCGCCATTGCATGCTCGATATCAGGTAAGCTTATTTCCGCATACAAGCTTCGTCTTACACCCGTTTCATTGATATCGAAGTTTTCTCCCTCACGAACCTCAGAACGCATCTTGTAGTTCGTCATTTTGAAGATAAGATTTTCCGTCTCTTCATCAGCATAAAAATAATCACTGACATAACCATCGAAGTTACCATCTTTGACTTCAGAGGTTTTATTGCCCTCCTCTCCATTAGGATCAGAGACCTGAAGATCTGAGCTGGAAAGGATGTTTTGATACTTGGTAATATCATAGGGAGCAACAACACCAGCGGGCATTCCTGGGTTATTGGTATCGGAAGGATCACTGCTGTCACTGGAGCTGCTTCCACCGCAGCCATACGTAAGCGAAGCGAGTACTACGACGAAGATTGGCTTATTCACATTTATCTCACTTATCCATAAGAATAGAGTGACAATGTATATTTGTACTATTTTATGTCAATTATATATTTATCAGAATGTGAGATGCGGCAAATGAAGTGGGATGAATGAGTATTGCGTAGAGTTAGACTCAAGAAAAACGCAGAAAGGCCACTCTAAACTCGCAAGCTATTGAGTGGCTCTCAGATCAACAACTAAACTTAGTATGTTGATTTTTAAATATAAATATTAGAAAAGTTAAACCTTAAAGCTGCTCATCAAGTCACTAACGCTGCCGTTAAGTGTTTTGATTTCTGCTGATTCAATCAACTGATCTTGGCTTAGCTTATTAAGCTCCTCAACAAAGCTTTCAATCTTATGCATGTTCTTAGCAATGCTCTGAATAAGGGCGTTCTGCTCAACAGACGAACCCGAAATATCGTTATTAAAACGACTTACCGTTTCCATCTGTTCCGTTAGCTTGGCCAACATATTTACCGCTTGAACCACTTGGGCACGCGTCATTTCACAGTTACTTTTGGTCAACTCAATCGATTTAACCAAACCATCTGATTTAGACTGCAAGCCAGACAGCGCTTCATCAATTTCAGAAGTACTGATTTGAGTTCGGTTGGCTAACGCACGGACTTCATCAGCAACCACCGCGAAACCTCGGCCATGCTCACCCGCTCTCGCCGCTTCAATTGACGCATTCAATGCCAGCAAATTAGTTTGTTCCGCAATTCCTCCAATCACAGACACGATAGACTGGATGCTCTGCGTTTCATTCGCCATTGAGCGAATATCATCAGAGGTGGTGCAGACTTGCTTCTCAAGATCACTGATATAGGTTTCCGTCACGGTGTTAATTTGTTTCGTCTCATCACTGAACACAGCGGCCTCTCTTGCTGCTTCTGCCGCCGACTGAGAACTCTTCTCGACTTCGTTTGATGCTTCAGATAAGCCGTTAATTGCAGAGACCACTTGAACCGTTTCATCAGTGTGAACTTTCAGTACATCGCTGGTTTCTTTACAACCTTCACGAATACTCAGTACCTTAGTATCGAGATCCGAGTTCTTAAATTTGACGTCCTTAACCATCTCTTGCAGACCAATGATGAACAAGTTGATGTCTTTGGCGATATGCCCTAAGTCATCATTCCCCTTTTCAACAAGCCTTTGAGTCAGGTCTCCGTTACCTTGAGATAGATCGTGGACGATTTTTCTCAGTGACACGATTGGGCGGTAGAAGCGATTCAGCAGTAAAATCATCAATATCACCGAGCCAAGCACACATGCCACGATAAGGATACGCGCACTCGACATCACGCCATTCAACTGATTGAGCGCGAGTTCAGGATCGATACTAGATATCATGTACCATTCTTTCTGGCTGCCAATATCCACTTTCTTGGCCATCAAAATTCTCTGGTTGCCATCAATCACACCCTCAATGAATTGGTCAGGCTGTTCAATGGCACTATTGAGTCTCATCTGAGTATCTGCAGAAGATATATTGCTTTGCGGAAGTACGTTTTCGACTGTTGAAGCGACCACCATCCCTTTCTCGTCGATAATAATGCCTTTGGCTTCGTAGATACTGTCCAGCTGTTTAAGCTGAGTTTCCAAATCATCAAATCGAATGTCTGCCATGATGACGCGATCTTGATAGGTGTAAGTCACACCAATCATAGGTACTTGAGTACTCTTGGTGAAAAACAGATCACTAAAAGATAAACCTGATTTCAATTTCGCTTGTTGATACCAAGGACGAGTCGTTGGGTTGTATTTTTCTTTGATTCCAACACCGTTTGGGAAAGACTCTGAAGGACGAGAAGTATAAGAACGACCATCATCAAAACCCACTACAATCTTGTCAATACCACCGAGCTTAGCGGCAAAATGCATCAGCGCTTCGTTTGGTACTTGGTATGGGGATTTCATGAACTCTTGTGCAACGGAATTGACCGTATCGATGGTGCGCTGGACGGTGCTTTCAATCTGATTAATTTCTATCGTTAACGAGTGATCAATCTCGTTATAAATCGTTTGGTTTACTTGATCAGTCGCCAAGTTAAGCGTGAACCAGTTCGTAAATGCCAAGGCACTGGAACTGACGATCGCCACCATTAAAATCAATTTTCCTTTAAACCCTAGAGACAATTTTGAATTCATAAAACTCATAATCCATATCAACCTATGTCTATTATTTTTATCCGAATGAAATGGTCATTTTTTAGATATTCGAAGATACGGGAAGCAAAACTTGTTCATGCCGTTCCATCGTCACAACCATCAATTTAATTAATATTGTATGCTTAATTGACCGATCATTCTGTGAGCAATCTTGATATATTAAAACTGGCTAAAATAGCCCTGTGACATAGTTATCATTTATGCGTTTTGACTTTCATCTCATTGAATAAAATCACTATAAATTTGTAAAACGTCCAATTTCATAGTGAAAAGTCATATTTCTGTCGATAATTATCATCACCAGATTTTACTGCCCCACGCTACCTAATAGTATGCAAAAATGAGTCTTAACTCACACTTCTACCAACTAACCATTCACTAAAGGCATTCAATATTAAAATTTATTTGTAATACAATAAGCCTTAAGTTATGGTGTATTTGAATCATAACTTAAGTTCTTTCTGGATGCTTTTGTTCAATTCAAAGTGATAATTGAAGCAGCCGCTTTAAGGTCATTGAACGCGTTTAACGTAGAAACTGTCGGGGGATCTCGTTATTCGTTTTTTCACTTGCTATTGACCATTTGTTTTTCCAGACGGCTCGTCCGAACATGCCCATACAGTCACCAGCTGTGTGGGTTTTTTTTACTTTCTTTTCAGACCCGATATACGAGCGGTGTTAAGCCATCGCCAACAATCAGTTAAGTGCACTGGTTTAAGCTTGCGAGGAAAAGTGAGTGAGTTGGTGCTAGAAGGCTTTGAATTTACAAATAGATATAGATATAGATATAGATATAGATATAGATATAGAAACAAAAATAGGAATTGAGGCAGTAACAAAGTTGAACAGAGTTTTGAGTAGGTGTAGCTGAGGAAGTAGAAGTAGAAGTAGA
>NZ_JBFRPJ010000039.1:0-34277 GCF_041471945.1 Vibrio sp. 10N.261.51.A4 | reverse complement strand
AGTAGAAGTAGAAGTAGAAGAGTTTAACGAGGGAACAAAGGGTTGGGTATAGCAGATAAAAACGAACCTCGCTGAGGTATCGCCGCCTAAAAAGACAGGCAATACCCTAGCGAGGTCGTACGTCGATTACTTCTCTAGTTTAGCGAAGTAGTCGAAGATTACTGGTACGTCGTTGTTACCCATTCCTGCGTCAACAGCAGCTTGTAGGCTAGTTGCAGTACCTTGAGCAATTAGAGACTCAGTACCTAGCTCTTCACAAAGAGCAAGGAAGTAACCAAGATCTTTGTTAGCGTTAGCAACAGAGAAACCTAGCTTCTCTTCGCCGTCTACTGCGTAGAACTTACAGAATTGCATGAATGGTGAGTTAGATGGACCTGCAGACATGATGTCAAACAGTTGTTGGCCATCAACACCAGCGCGTTGAGCAACAGCGAAAGCTTGAGACATAGTCGCAACAGTCGTCATACCCATGAAGTTGTTTACAAGCTTAGTAACGTGACCAGAACCTAGAGCACCTAGGTGGAATACGTTTTCGCCTTGCTCTTCAAGAACAGGTTTAACTTTGTTGAAAGTTTCCATGTCGCCAGCAGCCATGATGTTCAGAAGACCATCTTTAGCGTGTGCCGGAGTACGGCCTAGAGGTGCGTCGATCATGCCCGCGCCTTTTTCAGCTAGAGCTGCGCCGATTTTCTTAGTAGAAGCAGGGATAGAAGTACCGAAGTCTACCAATACTGCGCCTTCTTTGATGCCAGCTAGAACGCCGTCTTCGCCGTAAACGATTTTTTCAACAACAGCAGAAGTTGTAAGACAAAACTGAACGATGTCACTTGCAGCAGCTAGTTCTTTAGCAGAAGTGAATGCAGTCGCATTGCCGCGATCTGTAACGCGAGCAACAGCTTCAGCGCTTAGATCCATTACGTTTACGTGGTAGCCGCGCTTTTGTAGGTTTTCAACCATGTTGCCGCCCATAAGACCTAGGCCAATGAAACCGATTACAGGTTTAGTCATGTTCAAACTCCAAATATAGTATTGTATGATTATATGGTCATTATAATAACGACGTCTTTTCCGTTACGCAATAGTTTTAGGGTAATCCTTCAATGCTTAGACGCAAGTTGTGACGGGGATTCACTTTACGAGAAAATATGGTCACGCTTTGTACTTACAAGAGCGATATCCCAATCAAAAAATAACCTATTGATGAAATAATGCACTCTAAATGTCATACGATTAATGAGAATAAGCCACTCCAATAACGATTATTAACCTGCAGTCCCTTTTTTCAGACAAGATTAAGGCTGCCCACTGTCAGTAGTTGACAAATTATTGGAAGACAGTCACTGCCCTAGCCTTAGTAAGGTTTACTGAACACGGGTTTTAAACCAAGTTTTGTCGCCACTTACTAAGCCTGGCACTCTTGCTACTTAGCCTCTAACTAACCAACGCAACCTCTTCCCACCTCGTAGGCTACTGCCTGTTCTGTGCAAACAAAAAAACTCCGAGCTTTCACTCGGAGTTTTTAGTATCTAGCTTCTGTTGCTTCAGCGAATTACAGTTCGATTGAAACCGTTTCACCGTCAACATTTAGCATTAGCGTGTTACCTTCAAGCTTGTGAGACACTTCAACTTGCTCGCCTTCGTTCTTATTAGGAACAAGAAGGGTCAGGATGTTGTGCTCTTTCGATGGCTTGAATTCCACTTCAACGTGACGGTGGATTTCAAGATCTTTGAACTCGTATGGGTCAACTTCGCCAAAACCTTCAACATTCTTAACTGACGTGATGTTATCAGCAGACTCGTTGATGAAGTTTACGTCTAGGTGCGCAACTTCGCCACGGATAGTGAAAGACTTGTCTGCCACGTCGTTTGCGAAAGTTGTATGCATTAGCCAAGTCATGTCTTTCTCTTCAGAAAGCGTTGCCTTGTCTTGCATTACGAATACTTTACCTTGAACAAACCAGACCTTACGCTTGTAAGATTCAATTTCAGGAACGAAGTACTTGTAAGACGCTGTCGCATCACCTTCAACCATCTTCACATCAGATTCAGTGTCGAAATCAGAGATGTTGCCGCCCGCTTCGATACAGAAGCGATCTTGATGGTTTTCGTAGCCTGTATTCTTGTTCTCGCCATACTGACCTTTACCGCCAAATAGTGGAAGGTTCTTAGAGAACGTTTGACGACGCCATTTCGTGTGCATATCAACACCGAAACCACCGTAGTAGCCAGTGATTGACGCTAGCGTTTCACCGAATGCATGCAACGTGAATGCGTTTTGGTCACCGTGAGAGTGGCTGATTGAGCCAAACGGAGAACATTTGAATACCATGTGAATATGGTTATCACGCTCAGTCATCTTGTTGTGGAATGCAGCCCAACCCGTGATTGGGAATACTTTCAACAGTGGGTCATTCGATGGTGCTTTCTCTTCAGGTGCATCCCAAAGGAAGTTAAAGCGAAGATCATCGTAACCGAAGTCCCACCAACCGAAGTTGTAGAATTTGGTGTGTGCTTCAGTATCACGGCCTTTCAGTTGGTTGTAGTACCAAACATACTCAGGCTTCTGGTTAACACCTGCGTAATGCTTGATGTTGTAAGCCAGTTTTAGACCTGGGAAATCACCGATTGAAGACTGGTCACAGAAGCTCGCGCGCTTAGAGTGAACAGGCATGCAGTAAAGCGGGAAATCACCTGTGTTTTCGTAGAATGTTTTGTTAAACATGTCTACGCCACAGTATGCTTTCAATAGATCGAATGCTTCGCCTAGGAATGCAGTTTGCGTGTTCCAGTAGTCAGGACCTTCAGCCCAACCGCCGTCTACACCGCCCCATGGTGGGTAGTGTACTGCGTAGTATTCTAGTGCGTATGCAATGTACTCGCCTGCTTTCGGGTGATCGTGGTAAAGCGCGATACACGTTGGGATGATAGCAGAAGAGATAGAACGAACACCGTGGCTGTTCAGTGGGTTGTTCAATAGATCAACCGTCACTTTCAGGTGGTGCATGATTTCGTCTAGACGCTCAATCAAAGCATCTTGAACTTGCTGACGTTCTTCATCTGTGAAGTAGCCGTGTAGCCAGTCGTAACCCCAAGCCATAGCCGCGATAACACGGAAAGCCGCTTCATCGTTATAGCCACGAGAAGTCACGCCTTCTGGATCGTACGTAGACAGTTTTAGAGTCCAAGCTTTTGCTTTAGCAATTAGCGCTTCGTCTTCTTTCACAACACCAGCAATTGCTAGGTTACGTGTCGCGTTTAGTGCCATTTGGCAATCAACGTACATTTGACGCCAGTAAGGACGCCATAGAGAAGCTTTGCCTACCGTGTCAGCTGGGTACGCTTGAGGCTCTTCGAAAGGAGCAGTCTCAACGAACTTAACTGTCGAGTTATTGTAGAAATCATCAAACATGCAGTGAGCTTCATCAGCTTTCACTTTCGCTTTGAATTCTTCTAACTGATCTGCTTGAACAAGAAGACGTGGACGTGCTTCGCTCAAGTTGTCTAGGAATGATAGGTCGAAGTCACGTTTCTGTACTTCGATAGGGAGTAGGTCTACAAGATTACCTGCTGAAGTATCATTCTCCAGCTTCATCTTCCTGATTGCATCAAGAGATTTTTGGTCGCTCATTCTAACTCACTTATTTTTCAAGTTGGTTGAAAGGAATTAGCAACAATATACGTCTTATTGTAGGACAATTGAATATATTTCGATTCGATTGAACCATTTTGTACAGTTTTCGTGATTTAGGTCAGATATCTTCCACCTGACAGTTTTTCCGTGTCGCAGAACAAAAAATGCGACGCCCTTTCGAGTCGTCGCATTCTATTATAATCGTTTTCTATGTATTAGCTTTCAGTTACTGCTTTCGCTTGCTTGCCGCCGTCATCGACCGCTTTAACCAATAGCACACCAACACCACCAACAATCACACCACAAAGTATGAAGACTAGACGTCCCCACATTGGGTTAGTGAGTAGAGCCATTAGCATGATACCGACACCCGCTACCGCAATCAGTTTACCAAGCATTTCACGCTGTTTGTTATCCAGTACTTTCTGTTCTGCTGACTCCGCAACTAATGGAGTAGACAGGTTACCGAAGAACTTATCAACGTCTGCTTGACGCTTCTCAGTTAATGGCTTGTAGAACAGAGTTGATAGGATGAAGAAACCACCTGTCAGCGTAATGTGAGCAATCAGACCGATAGCAACCTTAACATCAGACCATTCACGGCTTGTTAGCTCTTCTAGACCGAAGATTGAAGACACCATTTCAGCGTTAACAACGAAACCCACGTAGTAAGAAACAAAACCACCAACCACTAGCGTACCCCAACCAGCCCAGTCTGGAGTCTTCTTAATAAAGAAGCCAAGGAATGCAGGAATTGTCATTGGGAAGCCGATAAGTGCGCCTACATACATCATGGTATCGAACAGGCTCAAACCTTTAAGCGAGTTGATGAACTGTGCAATAAGGATGATAGCAATACCAAACACGGCAGAAGTAATCTTAGAAACCGTTACTAGTTCTTTTTCGCTAGCCGTACCTTTACGAACGATTGGTTCATAGAAGTTCTTAACAAAGATACCTGAGTTACGGTTTAGACCAGAATCCATTGACGACATTGTCGCTGCAAACATCGCCGCAACTAGAAGGCCGACCATACCTGCTGGCATGTATTCTTGTACAAAGTATAGGTAAGCAAAGTCACCCGCTTTCTTACCTGCTTCTGGGTAAGCTGCTGCTAGGTCGACACCTTGACCTGCAATGTACCAAGAAGGCATGAACCAGATGAATACACCACAAAGCATTAGCACACACGCTAGTAGCGCCGCTTTCTTCGCGTTCTTTGAGTCTTTAGCCGCTAGGTAACGGTAAGAGTTAAGCATGTTGTTAGTAATAGAGAACTGCTTCACGAAGATGAAGAATGCCCAAATGCTGAAGATGCTTAAGTAGTTAATGTTGTTACCAGAAAGGAAAGAACCGCCTTCCGCTACAGGGAAGTTATTCACGATTTCACCAACACCGCCACCTTGAACAACAGCAACAACTGCACATGTCACGGTTACTGCCATGATGATAACCATCTGCATAAAGTCAGATGCGATTACCGCCCATGAGCCGCCCGTTACAGACATTGCCAATACAACCAAACCGGTAATCCAGATAGTTGCTGTCATGTCGAAACCGAAGATACCAGAAGCGATGATTGCTAGTGCGTTTAACCATACACCGGCAGAAACAACACTGTTTGGCATTGAAGACCAAGTGAACACTTGTTCGTTAGTCGCACCGAAACGCATACGAATTGCTTCGATTACCGTTACTACACGTAGTTGACGGAACTTTGGAGCAAAGTATGCGAAGTTCATGAAGTAACCAAATGCGTTAGCTATGAAGATAACCGCTACTGCAAAACCATCGTTATACGCTTTACCTGCCGCACCGGTGAATGTCCATGCACTAAACTGGGTCATAAAGGCGGTTGCACCAACCATCCACCACAACATGTTACCGCCCCCGCGGAAGTAGTCACTGGTGGTACTTGTAAATGTTCTAAACATCCAACCTATCGCAATCAAGAATAGGAAATAAATGCCGACAATAATCGTGTTGAGTTCCATCGTGTATCCTTTGTCCGTTGTATTTTGTTACGAGGACTATAGGAAATCTCAAACTTTATTTGTAGTACAATAATCCAAATAAGTGATGGCGATCTTATTTTGATTGATTAAGTTAATTATATATATGACATAGGATGGAATATGGCCAATCCATTAAGGCAATTACTGGTGTTTGAGGTAAAAACTCAAAAAACCAAGGACAAAGAACACCACACCTATTAAAATCAAAGACTTAAAAAAAAGTGAGACTTTGCACACTTATTAACAAATACAACCAAACACATATAAATATAAAATCCTCAAAAATAATAAAAGCCAAATCAGAGCTAAATCACTCTCATTTATCACACAATAAACCAGTGTTTTTTATCTATTGAGAGTGGATAATTTCATTAGAATTCTACTTAAATTAATCAATATAGAAGAGGCATATCCAGTTCAAACGATGGTAGATTCAAAATATACAAAAATGAAAAATCATGGATGACGCATAATTATTTGGGGGTCGAGAGTGTCTAAAAACGAATATCGAGCGTAATATTATTTTTATTATGATGGTAAAGAGAACGACCGCTAGGCGTATACAAGAAGGAACTGGCTTAAGAAGGAGTTAAGCGAGGATGAACCAAAACAGTGCCACACATGGTGCAACACGCTTTCTAAAAACAAAAAAGCATGCACTTGGCATACCTTTTTGACTGGTTCAAATGAAGTTGAAAACCGTGTTTAGCTTGCAGTGGCTAAACGGTGGTTAGCATCTTGCAAGTGAGCCGCTGACATTGTACGAGCTTTTTCACTGTCGCCAGCCATAATCGCTTCATAGATTCTACGGTGTTCATTGATACATGTGCTGCCCTCTTCAGAAGAGTGCACGATGAAGTTAACGAACATGGTCGTCAGAATATTGCCGAATGGCAGGTAGAAATCGTTACCTGTTGCATTGAAGATCAAGCTGTGGAAACGAATGTCGATGTTTGTCCAACTTTCTTGGTCAAATACTTCAGCAGCATCCACTTCTACCATCTTCTGGAAGATCTCTGAAAGCTCGATACGTTGCTCAGCAGTCGCAAATTTTGCAGCTAATGCACACGCTTCTGGTTCAATCGCACGGCGAAGGCCTAAAAACTGAGAACAGAATTGGTCTATGTCGGTTAGACCATCCATCCATTCAATCAGTTGAGGATCAAGAAAGTTCCAGTATGCGCGATCCACTACACGAGTACCGATTTTCGGGCGGGACTCTAACAGGCCTTTAGAAGTCAGTAGTTTAACTGCTTCACGAAGTGCCGTACGACTGATACCAAACTGTTCACACAGCGCCATTTCACCAGGAATAATAGAACCTTGTGGCAGTTCACCAGACAAGATTCCACGAGCGATTTCACGCGCTACTTGCACGTGCAGGCTGCGCTTCGAGCCCGAGATTGAATTAAAAGTGCTAACCATAAGTTCACTTATTTTATATGTTATGTTTATGTATTATTTAAGGATTACTATAACAGGATTTCAACCTAGCGCCAATTGAGTAAATTAGCAACGAGTCGCGCTCTATTAATTTACTCAATTAATCAAGCACTTATAAAGCATCTAACTCCATACAGCTAGAAACATTATGTTACACCATTCATAAATCCGTCATCAAAATGCATCGGTTCTGTCATCCTCGATTTCTATACTCCCTTCCCAAGAAATCACTCAATTGGACTGAAATAATGAAACCGACAAAAACAAACCTCACGCTTAAGAGCGCTATTACTGCTGCGCTGATTTTTTCTGGTTCTGCATTAGCAATGGATACACGATACGAAGATCGCTCTGGCAACTTGGTTGCTGATGTTCCTCAAGATGAATCGCAATGGGTTGACCCAAACACGCTAATTTTTGCTTATACGCCAGTTGAAGATCCTGCAGTATACGCTGATGTGTGGAGCGAGTTTTTGAGCCACCTTGAAAAAACAACGGAAAAGACGGTTCGTTTCTTCCCTGTTCAAAATAACGCAGCTCAAATTGAAGCAATGCGTTCAGGTCGCCTACATATCGCAGGTTTCAACACAGGTTCTACACCACTAGCGGTTAACTGTGCAGGCTTTGCCCCATTCACAATGATGGCTGCAGAAGATGGCTCTTTCGGTTACGAAATGGAAATCATCACTTACCCTGGTTCTGGCATTGAGAAAGTGGAAGACCTAAAAGATAAGAACCTAGCGTTCACATCACAAACGTCTAACTCTGGCTTCAAAGCACCTTCTGCTATTTTGGACGCTGAATACCAGCTTCAACCTGATCGAGATTTCAAACCAGCATTCTCTGGCGCACACGACAACTCTATTTTGGGTGTGGCGCACAAAGATTACGATGCTGCAGCAGTTGCTAACTCAGTATTGAACCGCATGCTTTCACGGGATGTTGTGAAAGAAGACCAAATCAAGAGCATCTACAAATCTCAAACCTTCCCGACGACCGCTTACGGCACAGCGCACAACCTGACGCCAGAGCTGCAAGAGAAGATTCAAAAAGCGTTCTTCACTTTCGATTGGGAAGGCACAAAGCTTCAAGAAGAATTTAAACGTAACGGCGAAGCGCAGTTCGTTCCTATTACTTACAAAGAGCACTGGGAAGTGATCCGCACTATCGATACGGCAAACAAAGTCTCTTATACGTGTAGCTAAGTTCAACCGAACTAAAAAGCCAATCACACACTGATAAAACTAACTGCAGGTGTAATCGCCTGCAGTTATTCACCACTCTTTCCGGTTTACTTTCCATGCCTGTCTCAGGCGAACTCTTAGTACACCGCTCTTATAGGAATTCTATGTCTACTCTTACCCTTAAAGGGCTTACCAAGCACTACTCCAGTTCTGATAAAGCCCTTACCAACGTTAGCTTGTCGGTCAATGCCGGTGAAGTGGTTGGTTTAATTGGTCCATCTGGTGCGGGTAAATCAACGCTTATCCGTTGTATTAATCGGCTCACCGAGCCCACCAGCGGCGAAGTGATCTTTTCCAATACCAATCTAGAAACGCTGTCTAAGCGACAACTGAGACAATCACGCCGTGAAATCGGGATGATTTTCCAAGAGTACGCGCTGATTGAGCGTTTAACGGTGATGGAAAACGTACTTTCAGGGCGTTTGGGTTACGTGAACTTCTGGCAGAGCTTTACTCGTCGTTTCCCTGAATCGGATATCCAAGCCGCTTATGCGCTACTCGACCGTGTTGGGTTGTTAGAACACGCCAATAAAAGGGCCGATGCTCTGTCGGGTGGTCAGCGTCAACGTGTTGGTATTGCACGTGCACTTGCTCAGAAACCGAAATTACTGTTGATTGATGAACCAACGGCCGCACTTGATCCACGTACAGCGCGCCAAATCATGCGACTGATCAGTGAGATTTGTTCAGAGCAACAGCTCCCTGCCATCATCAATATTCACGATGTTCAATTAGCAAAGCAGTTTGTTGACCGTGTTGTCGGCTTAAATGCAGGTTGTGTCGTATTTGATGACAAACCAAACCTGCTCACTGAATATGTTTTAACGCAAATCTACGGTGAAGAAGACTGGAGTCAACAAGCAGAAGAAGAGGCCGATGACCTCATCATCACAAGTCCTCGCCTGTCTGAGGCAACAATATGACTCAACCATATCCAAATCAAGTTCAGCAGCATTTAAAGTCAGGAAAACAGAATTCCAAACAATACCCGACACAGTGGACAAAGCCGCCACTGATTTCTAGCCCATGGTTACGCTGGAGCTTAATCATCATTGTCGCGGTTTACTTGTACCTTGCGACTCAATCGGTACACGTCAACTGGACTCGAATTTACGAAGGCAGCGAACGCGGCTGGCAGTTCATTTTGGCTTTCATGAACCCAGATTTTGGTGGCCGATGGAACAACATCTCACAAGGTTTGATTGAGAGTTTAACCATGACCCTGACATCAACCGTGGCGGGTGTCCTTCTTTCAATCCCATTCGGATTAGGCGCAGCCAAAAACCTTGCCCCTACTCCCGTTTATCTATTCTGCCGTGCGTTTATTTCGATCGCTCGTAGCTTACAAGAGATCATCGTTGCGATTCTGTGTGTGGCTCTGTTTGGCTTTGGTACGTTTGCGGGTTTTGTCACGCTGACCTTCGCAACCATCGGCTTTCTCGCGAAATTGTTTGCCGATGAAATTGAAGCCATCGACCCAGCACCACTCACCGCAATGCGCGCAACTGGCGCAAGTTGGTTACAACAAGTGAACTATGCGATTCAAGCGCAGGTAATGCCACGCTTTATCGGGCTTTCGATGTACCGACTCGACATCAACTTCCGAGAGTCAGCGGTAATTGGCATTGTTGGCGCAGGGGGTATCGGTGCTACATTGAACACCGCAATGGACCGTTACGAATACAGTGCAGCGGCCGCTATTCTATTGATTATTATTGTGATTGTGATGTTGTGTGAATACCTATCGACCATTATCCGCAAGCATGTGCAGTAAGGAACGACCAATGAGCACGCTAAATGACACCTCTACAAGCGCCATCAATCGTACCCAATGGCAGCGTTACGACAGTAAACAGAGCCTTATGCTTTGGCTTGGCTGGCTTTGCTTTGTTGCGCTAACGGTTTTTGCATGGCAAGTCATGAACAAGGACACGATTTGGTACTTTGTGACTGACTCACCGAATCAACTTGCTGATATCTCTTCACGTATGTGGCCACCAAGATGGAGCTACTTAGAATCTCTTTGGAGCCCGTTGTGGGACACCATTAACATCGCGACACTTGGCACACTGTTGGGGATCGTACTCGCGTTTCCAGTAGCGTTCTTAGCTGCACGTAATACAACGCCAAGCATGACGTTTATCAGACCTATCGCGCTGTTCATCATCGCGGCAAGTCGTTCAATTAACTCGTTAATTTGGGCATTGTTATTGGTAGCAATCATCGGCCCAGGCTTGTTGGCCGGTATCATTGCGATAGCGCTACGTTCAATTGGCTTCGTGGCGAAGTTAATGTATGAAGCGATTGAAGAAGTGAATGCAACACAGATGTCTGCAATCCAATCGACCGGAGCTTCTCCGCTGCAGGTATTGAACTACGGCATTCTTCCGCAAGTGATGCCAAGTTTCATCGGCACGAGCTTGTTCCGTTGGGATATCAATATTCGTGAGTCTACGGTTTTAGGCTTGGTCGGCGCTGGCGGTATCGGCTTGAAATTGCAAGAATCGATGGCGATGCTGGCATGGCCTCAAGTGACTGTGATTTTCTGTGCGATTCTAGTGACGGTCATCTTCTCCGAATGGGTGGCAGCCAAAGCAAGAAAAGCCCTTATCTAAATAATAAAAACAACGTCAAATAGACGGTTATTTAGGGCGTGTTGACCTTTCGAGCTGATTTTTGCAGCGAGTTGCTGGGTATTTATACAAGACAGAGGCTTCGATGTGTAGCTAGCCTACATGAGAAGCCGATAACGTAGTAGAAATGACCAGCAAACGCTGCCCGAAGGGTTCGGCTAAAAGCGTTTTACTCTTTGTTGAGGGGAATTTGCTTAGAATGACTAGGCTACTTCCCCCTCGCCTCGATTAAAACGCTTTTATCTCGAACAAAATTTAACCGCGAAAAGTCAACACGCCCTAGTCAATAAGATCAAAGCCTACTCACTGAGTAGGCTTTTTGTTTGTTGAAACGTTCTATTCTGTTTCTTACACACATAAAAAAACCGAGCAACTCGCAATGAGTTACTCGGTTTGACTTATTCCCGATGTTTCAGTCGTTGTTGGTATCAACGAACGATTTTTCAATCACGACTGAATTAAATATGATGCTTCGTTCCCGCAAAGCACCACATCAACACAAGCCATCGTTAAACGGCATGTATGTTAATCATTTACAGTTGAGCAAATGATCCTTCCCACGAGTATGTCTCACCTGCGAACTCAACAGTGTGAGTTGCTTGCTGCGTGTCTTCAGCTTGGTTTGAGATACCGTAGTGGTAAGTGTTGCCAGAAGTAGTCTGAATGCGAACAACAGTCCCGACACTGTTATGGCCCACAACAGATACTGATTTAACTAGACCACGAGCGCCTACAGAGGCTTCGATAGACTCGTTAAAGTAACCATGCGTTTCTAGTACAGAAGCAAACACGTGGTTTTGACCAGACTGACGTAAGATGAACGCAGGCTCACTCTTAAGGTTGAAGTCTGGATCGTTAGCACCAGTGCGAGCAAAAATCACTTCGCTGCCCGCATTCGCGCTGGTTACTAGGCTGTAGTAGCTGCTGTCATGTAGCCAGCTTACTAGAGAACCTTCTTCGTTCACTTTGCCTGAAGCAACGTTCCATAAATGTTGGTAACCGTTGTCTTCACCTAATGGCTTAAGCGTTGTTTCCATGTTGTAATCGAAGTCAGTGCGAATGATTTGACCCGAGTGGTGAACTGGTAAGTCGTACTGGTGCTCAGCGTCAGCTTCGATGCGGTACACATCAATTACTAGCGGTTTTTCGAACTCAGGTAGTTCAGCAAGAATCACGCTGCGTTGCATGTCTACGCCAGTGTAGTACTCAGAAATTGTGCCGCTCATACCTTGTAGCGACTGGTCGTCTGCTACGAAGAAGTGCTTCTGACCAAACTTAGACTCAGCCAATGCTGTGTTGAAGTTGTTCTGCGTTTTCTGATCAACCGTTACTGTGTTGTGAGCAACCGTCTGCTTACAGTAAGACTTGTTCTCCGGGATGTAACGACCGCCAAACTTAGGCTCAACGTTTACCCAACGACCGAAGCCGTAATCGTGCAGCACTTCGTGGCCACGGTTGAATACGCTTAGGTGCAAGCCATCGTAGTGACCATGGTCTAGCGCAGAATGGTACTGGTGGTCTGAACCGTGCTGACCAAACCAGATCAACGCCATTGTGTCGTCGTCTTGCACATCACGGTGACGAAGGATGCTTACGCCGCCTTTTTCGCCTTCAGGCCCGTCTGTTACAAACAGGCTACCCCAGTTGAATGGTTTGATGTCGTCTGCTGCATCAACCGCATCAGACAGTGTTTTACCAGAAGCATGAACCCAAACATTTTTTTGGTGATCAGCCATACCAAGCAGAGTTTCAGTCTGCTCGTAACGGTGGTAACACACAGACGTCGCCATGATAACCCCTTCATCGTTGATAGAGATTGTCTTCGATGAATCGTTCAGAGCTGGCAATGTACCGTCTGGGAATGCTGTTTTGAATACAGAGTACGACGTTGTCTTGATCACTGAGTCGTTGAATTCATAGATACCAACTTCAGGCTGACGACGTTCAATCGCTTCTGCGAACAGGTAGATTGGACGTAGCGAGAAACGGTGGTAGTAAGGACCTTCCATGTAGTAGCCGTCTGGCGAAAACAGTTGGTCAAGTTGTGCTAAGAAACCGCCGCTTACTTTGTCTAGTTTCAGGCCGTAAAGCGCTTTGTCTACAGACTCTTGATCGTTGATTGCGTAACCACAGATACCTACCGCTGCCACAGCCCATAAGCCGTGGTTGTGTACGATATCGAAGTCGTGTGCGTAAGTCACAACGAACATTTCGATCATTTGCTTAAGAAGATCGTCTTCGATCAGACGCTTTTGCTCTTCAGAGATCGTGTGGTAAATACAGCTGTACGCACAAGAAGCGTAAAGCATCCACATGTTCTCGTTCAACGTTTGGTGGAACAACTTACCCGGAGGGTTAGAGTCACGGCTTACGTTGCTTTCAAGCGTTGGGTATACCGTCGCGTACGCAGTTAACATATCAACGATGTAGTCACGGTATTTTGTTTCCTCAGTGATAAGGAACAAACGGCCGGCTAGATCCATGTGGATGTAGTTTTGCTTGTGACGGTTATGTTCGTAACCGCCGCCTTCACCGTGACCTGGAACTTCAATGCCAACTTCAACCATGTAAGCGTCAGTTTGTTTAATATCGCGAGTCAGTGCGTTACCTAAAAGGCTATCCTTGCCAAGTTCTTTACGAAGCTCTGCTGCTTCATCAAAGTTAAGTAAAAGTGGTTGATAGCTCATTATTATTTCCCCTGCTCTGCTGTGCTTGCTAATTCTGGGTTTAAAATTATTTCTACTGAGTAGAAGCCTGTCCAGCTGTATACTTTGCCGTTCAGTTCTACTTTGTGTTCAGTGCTGTCAGTCGCGCCAAGTTGGTTGCTGATCATCACTGTCACGTTTGATTTCTCTGTCGTAATTTCTACTACTGAACCGATATTGGTGTGAGCCACTACTTTGATGTCTTTCACAACACCACGTGCACTTACAGATTGCTCGAATTCTTCGTTGAAGTAACCGTGCGTTTCAACAACAGAAGCAAACAGTGTTGTTTCGCCTTTGCTGCGTAGAATGAATGCAGGCTCTGAACGTAGGTTGAAGCTTGGGTCGTTAGCGCCAGTGCGAGTAAAGATCACTTCAGCATTGTCGTTAGACGTTGCACCTAGCCAAGTGTAGTACGTGTTGTTTTGTAGCCAGCTTACAAGTGCTGTGCCCTTCACTTCACCGCTTGCCACGTTCCATAGGTGTTGGTAACCGAAATCGTCACCTAGAGTGTTTAGCTCTTTGTTTGCTTGGTATTCAAAGTTAGTGCGAACAATCTGACCTTGATATTGGTGTGAGTAGTCGTACTGATGCTCACCTTCACCGCCTTTCTCAGAATCTAAACGGTAAAGATCTAATAGTAGCGGAGATTCTAATTCTTCAAGGTTTAGCATGAACACGCTGCGTTGCATGTCAAAACCTTCGTAATGATCGTTAGCAAATGCGCTCATGCCATTGATTTGCTCGTCTTCTACTTTGAAGAAGTGCGGCAAGCCGTGTACTGCATCTGCACGTTCAACGTCAAAGTTGTTCTGACATTTTTCATCAATCGTTACTGCGTTATGTGCAATTGTTTGACGAGCGTAAGATTTGTTTTCGTCTAGGTAACGGCCGCCGAATTTAGGCTCAACGTTCACCCAACGACAGAAGCCGTATTCACGCAGTACTTCTTGACCACGGTTGAAGAAAGAAATACCCAGCGTATCAAAGTTACCGTGACCCATGCCGTGTTGGCCGTAGTTCATCACTAACTGAGAAACGTCGCCTTTCTTATCCTGCATACGGATAAAGCCTTGCGCGCCGTTGTGACCTTGAGGGCCTTCGTTCAATTCAACACTTGGCCAGAAAGGCATGCCGATTTCTTGCTCAGCAGACGCCGCTTCATAAGCTTTAGATAGCTCAAGACCACATGGGTGCATCCAAACTGCGTCTTGAATCTTCGCCATACCAAGAATGTTTTGGTCAACGCCGTTTTCAGATGAGTAATGTTTGCTGTAAACGCTCACTGCAACCTGAACACCCATGTCTGTAATACCCATTGTGCGAGATGCATCGTTCAGAGCTGGGAATTCGCCGTTCGGGTAAGCCGTCGCAAGCATCGCTTGTACTGTGTTACCAATCACGCCGCCTTTGTAGTTGTAGATATCCACTTCAGGCATATGACGGTGAATCACTTCAGCGAACACACACGTTGGACGAATCGCATAACGGTGGTAGTAAGGACCTTCCATGTAGTAGCCAGACGGTGCAAACAGCTGAGAAACTTGCGCTAGGAAGCCGCCAGTGTCGTTACGGTCAATGCCGTACACCGACATTTCAAGGTACTCACGCTTGCCAAGAGCAAGACCACAAATACCGACAGCCGCTACTGCCCAAATACCGTGATTGTGAATTCGGTCGAAGTCGTGTGCGTATTTAACCGTGAACATTTCTAACATTGGTTCAAAAATACGAGACTCAATATTGTCGCGTTGTTCTTGTGTCAGGGTTGAAGCAACACAAGAGTAAGCTAAGCTTGAGAACATTAACCAGCAGTGTTCGTTCAGGATTTGGTGGAACAAACGACCTGTAGGGTTAGTGTTTTTCTGTACGTGGTAATCAAACGTTAGGTATTTGTCTGCGTACTCTTCTAGTAATTCTGTAACAAAGTCAGCGTACTTTTGCTCTTTAGTGATCAAGAACATGCGACCAGCTAGATTCATGTACGTGTAATTTTGCTTATGGCGGTTATGTTCGTAACCACCAGCCTCACCATGACCTGGGACATCAATAGGTAAACGCATGAATGCTTCTAGATCTTTCGCGTTCGCTGCAATGGTTTTGCCCATTAAGCTAGAACGGCCCACTTCAAGGTGAAGTTGCTCTATTTCTGCTTCAGTCAACAATACTGGTTTAGTCGTCATATTCTTTGTCACCCTCAATAAAGAGTTTATCTGCTTAAACTTTGATTAAATTTTCAAACTCCATATAAAGTAATACAATATGAACTTTAATTATACCTATTCGTCGCTAAATGATGAGTAGAGTCACATAATTAGCCATAAGTCATTGATGTAGCTGGCTAATGGTAAATATTAACCATTTATTAAGTTGTTGATTTATTTACGCTATATAAAGTATCGCTTGATCAATATCACACAAATTTAGATATATTGTATTACAATTAGGCTCATTCCCTTATGATGGATGCAAGTTAAGTAACACTTAAAAGATTTAAACAGATTAGGAGATACACAATGAACTCTTTCTTTATCCTAGATGAAAACCCATGGGAAGAACTTGGTGGCGGCATTAAGCGTAAAATCGTTGCTTACACTGACGATCTAATGGCAGTACACCTATGTTTTGATAAGGGCGCGATTGGCCACCCTCATACTCACGAAATCCATGACCAAATCGGTTACGTAGTTCGTGGTAGCTTCGAAGCTGAGATTGAAGGCGAAAAGAAAGTCCTTAAAGAAGGCGATGCTTACTTCGCTCGTAAACACATGATGCACGGTGCAGTTGCACTAGAGCAAGACAGCATCCTTCTTGATATCTTCAACCCTGCGCGTGAAGATTTCCTAAAATAATAAACAGCGCAACCTCAGTTGCTAAGGTAAGCATATGAAATCATTAAACATCGCGGTCATTGGCGAGTGCATGGTTGAGCTACAAAAGAAACAAGACGGGCTTAAGCAAAGTTTCGGTGGCGATACACTAAATACTGCACTTTACTTGTCTCGCTTAACAAAAGAGCAAGATATCAACACGAGCTACGTAACAGCGCTAGGCACTGACCCATTCAGTACCGACATGTTAGAAAAGTGGCAAGCGGAAGGTATCGACACTAGCTTAATTGCTCAGCTTGATCACAAACAACCAGGGCTTTACTACATCGAGACCGATGAAACTGGTGAACGCAGTTTCCACTACTGGCGTAATGATGCTGCAGCAAAGTTCATGTTTGACCAGGAAGACACGCCTGCCCTACTTGATAAGTTATTCTCTTTTGATGCGGCTTACCTAAGTGGTATTACGCTTGCTATCTTGACAGAGAATGGACGCACGCAGCTATTCAACTTCTTAGACAAATTTAAAGCGCAAGGCGGCCAAGTATTCTTCGACAATAACTTCCGTCCAAAACTTTGGGAAAGTCAACAAGAAGCGATTTCTTGGTACTTGAAGATGCTTAAGTACACTGACACGGCTCTACTGACGTTCGATGACGAGCAAGAGTTGTACGGCGACGAAAGCATTGAACAGTGTATTGCACGTACGTCTGAATCTGGTGTGAAAGAGATCATCATTAAACGTGGTGCTAAAGACTGCTTAGTAGTTGAAAGCCAAAGCGCTCAGTACGTTGCTCCAAACCCAGTAGACAACATTGTTGATACTACAGCGGCTGGCGACTCGTTCAGCGCGGGCTTCCTAGCTAAGCGCTTAAGCGGTGGCAATGCACGTGATGCAGCGTTAGCAGGTCATATTGTGGCAGGGACTGTGATTCAGCATCCAGGTGCTATCATTCCTCTAGAAGCGACGCCTGATCTGTCTCTATAATTACGCACTTTAACTATTAATCAAGGGTTTGCTTAGTTGAAAGCAAGCCCACATTTAACGTGAGAAAGAATTCATGACTACATTAAATGAACAACTAGCAAACCTAAAAGTAATTCCTGTAATCGCTATCAACCGTGCTGAAGACGCTATCCCTCTAGGTAAAGCACTTGTTGAAAACGGCATGCCATGTGCAGAAATCACGCTACGTACAGAATGTGCAATCGAAGCGATTCGCATCATGCGTAAAGAATTCCCAGACATGCTAATTGGTTCAGGTACTGTACTGACTAACGAGCAAGTTGACGCATCTATCGAAGCTGGCGTTGATTTCATCGTAAGCCCAGGTTTCAACCCGCGCACTGTTCAATACTGTATCGATAAAGGCGTTGCAATCGTACCGGGTGTTAACAACCCAAGCCTAGTTGAACAAGCAATGGAAATGGGCCTTCGCACGTTGAAGTTCTTCCCTGCTGAACCTTCTGGCGGTACTGGTATGCTTAAAGCACTAACAGCGGTTTACCCTGTTAAATTTATGCCTACTGGTGGCGTAAGCTTGAAGAATGTTGATGAATACCTATCGATCCCTTCTGTACTTGCGTGTGGCGGTACTTGGATGGTTCCAACTAACCTTATCGACGAAGGTAAGTGGGACGAACTAGGCAAGCTTGTTCGTGATGCAGTTGATCACGTTAACGCTTAATCTATTTTAGATTGAGTGATGAAGCCTCACCTCGGTGGGGCTTTTTGTTATCTGGCGTTTATTGCGCTGACTAACCGTAAACACGCTAAATCAACGTTGTGTTTCCCCCACACCCTATCGCCTTTCTCCCTATGGCCTCGTACAGCTCCACGACTAAGACGGGCAAGAACGAGTAATGTAAGGCTTTCAATCTACGTCAGTATGCATCTAACGAAGCGTTACTGGTGTCCCTACTGCCTATCTACCCCCTTTTACCCAGCCCTTTATCCAGCAATGTTCCTTTTCGATACGTCGTCAAACATCTCTCATCGCATGCACTGATAGCCACAATAGACAAAGTGCGCCGCAAAATGTGTCCCGTCATCGAGTTTAACGCCCACTCAGTGACAAAAATTCCAAATACGCACCTCTATGATGAATAAATAGCATAGAAAGGCTTCATGGCCGCAGATAAACAGAAAATAGCGAAGTGAAAACAATGAGCTACACTTGAAATCTCAATACAAAAATTTTCAGTATAGGGTTCCAAATTAACGTGAATGTCGTCGCACAACACACCAATTTGTAGCACATTTGTTACGGTTATAATTAAAATCTTATAGATACGGCAAAGTAAGCGCTTTTGTTTATATTGTAATACATATAAACATTTAACCCTCAATTTATTTTAGATCTCAAACAAAATACACTCACATTTAAATTCAATTAAAACAAATACTTATATAACCACGTGTTAGAGGCCGAAAAATCAATGCGACCTAGATCATACTAAAGACATATTGTAGTACAAATAAACCTTGGGACGCGTTAATCTAAGCCCAGTTAATTATGATATTTAAAAGGCTGAAAAGATGACTATTGATACTTTTGTTGTTCTCGCCTACTTCTTCTTTTTAATCGCGATTGGTTGGATGTTCCGTAAGTTCACCACCTCTACAAGTGATTACTTCAGAGGGGGCGGCAAAATGTTGTGGTGGATGGTTGGTGCAACTGCCTTCATGACACAATTTTCAGCATGGACGTTTACAGGTGCCGCAGGACGCGCATTCAATGACGGTTTCGTTATTGTAATCCTATTCTTAGCCAATGCTTTTGGCTACTTCATGAACTATATGTACTTCGCTCCAAAGTTCCGCCAACTTCGTGTGGTAACGGCGATCGAAGCTATTCGTCAGCGCTTTGGTAAAACGTCTGAACAGTTCTTCACATGGGCAGGTATGCCGGACAGCCTTATCTCTGCAGGTATCTGGCTAAACGGTCTAGCTATCTTTGTAGCAGCGGTATTCAACATCCCAATGGAAGCTACCATTGTGGTAACGGGTATGGTTCTAGTATTGATGGCAGTAACCGGCGGCTCTTGGGCGGTTGTTGCTTCTGACTTCATGCAAATGCTTGTAATCATGGCCGTGACAATCACTTGTGCGGTAGCAGCTTACTTCCACGGTGGCGGCTTAACTAACATTGTTGCTAACTTCGACGGCGACTTCATGTTAGGTAACAACCTAAACTACATGAGCATCTTCATCCTTTGGGTTGTATTCATCTTCGTGAAGCAGTTCGGTGTAATGAACAACAGCATCAACGCATACCGTTACCTATGTGCAAAAGACAGTGAAAACGCACGTAAAGCGGCAGGCCTAGCATGTATCCTTATGGTTGTTGGTCCACTAATTTGGTTCCTACCACCTTGGTACGTTAGTGCATTCATGCCTGAGTTCGCTGAGCAATACACATCAATGGGCGACAAAGCCGGTGATGCTGCTTACCTAGCATTCGTACAAAACGTAATGCCAGCAGGTATGGTTGGTCTTCTTATGTCAGCAATGTTCGCTGCAACGATGTCTTCTATGGATTCAGGTTTGAACCGTAACGCTGGTATCTTTGTAATGAACTTCTACAGCCCGATTCTTCGTAAAAATGCGACTCAGAAAGAGCTGGTTATTGTAAGTAAGATAACGACTATCATGATGGGTATTTTCATCATTGCGATTGGTCTATTCATTAACTCTCTGCGTCACTTAAGCTTGTTCGATATCGTAATGAACGTAGGTGCGTTGATTGGCTTCCCAATGCTTATCCCTGTCCTACTAGGTATGTGGATTCGTAAGACACCTGACTGGGCTGGTTGGTCTACTCTAGTGGTTGGTGGTTTCGTTTCTTACATCTTCGGTATCTCTCTGCAAGCAGAAGACATCGAGAACCTATTTGGTCTAGAAACAGCGCTTACAGGCCGTGAATGGAGCGACTTGAAAGTAGGTCTTAGCTTAGCTGCTCACGTAGTGTTCACAGGTGGTTACTTCATCATGACTTCTCGCTTCTACAAAGGCCTATCGCCAGAGCGTGAGAAAGAAGTTGACCAACTATTCACTAACTGGAACACGCCGCTTGTAGCGGAAGGTGAAGAGCAACAAAACCTAGATACTAAACAGCGTTCAATGCTTGGTAAGCTTATCAGCACAGCAGGTTTCGGTATCCTAGCAATGGCTCTGATTCCAAACGAACCAACAGGACGCTTATTGTTCCTACTATGTGGTTCGATGGTACTAACCGTTGGTATCCTACTGGTTAACGCATCTAAAGCTCCGGCTAAGATGAACAACGAGTCAGTTGCCAAATAGCTAAACAGCTAAACAGCTAAATAAGCAGCTAACAAGTTAAACCAAAATGAAGCCCATGTTATTCGATAACATGGGCTTTTTGTTTGTCTTCGGTTTATCAAAATAGAATATGAAACGCATCTCGATTAATGCGCATAAAGCGTAGAAATACCTATCTCCTGCCCTCATTTTATCTTCTTTTCCAACCTTTCCAATGGTTTGATCTCTTTCTCTGATTGTTTCTGTTACTTTGAATGACAACACAAACACAACAAACAATTACAATGAAAAAAACATCACTATTACTTGCCTCCATTGCTCTGGCACTTTCTGGTGTCGCACAAGCTGACCAGCTAGAAGACATTCAAAAATCAGGCACTTTGCGTGTGGGCACTACTGGCGACTACAAGCCTTTCTCTTACTTCGATGGTAAAAGCTACTCTGGCTACGATATCGATGTTGCACAGCACATCGCGGAACAATTAGGCGTTGAATTGAAGATTGTTCGTACCACATGGAAAGATCTACTGACCGACCTAGACGACGATAAGTACGACATCGCGATGGGCGGCATTACGCGTAAAATGCAGCGTCAGTTAAACGCGGAACAAACTCAAGGCTACATGACCTTTGGTAAGTGTTTCTTGGTTGCGAAAGGCACCGCAGAACAGTACGACAGCATTGAGAAAGTGAACCACTCTTCTGTTCGTGTGGGCGTGAACATTGGCGGCACTAACGAGATCTTTGCCGACGCGAACTTGCAGAACGCAAGCTTCACACGCTACGAGAACAACCTCGACGTACCAAAAGCAGTAGCGGAAGGCAAAGTTGATGTGATGGTGACAGAAACCCCTGAAGGTCTGTTCTATCAGGTAACTGACGAACGTCTTGAAGCGGCCCGCTGCGAAACCCCGTTCACCAACAGTCAGTTCGGCTACCTGATTCCTAAAGGTGAACAACGTTTGTTGAACACGGTGAACTTCATTATGGATGAGATGAAATTGAAAGGTGTTGAAGAAGAGTTCCTGATCCACAACTCCCTTAAGTAACTCTTTTCAATTTATACCGTAACAAAAAAGAGGCCAGCAATGCTGGCCTCTTTCGTTATGGTTCAATGGTTCGCTTTAACCGTGAGTTATCACATTCTGCTGTACCAATGCATCCAGAATGTCCGAAGGCATGGTGCTACTTAAGGTTAGCTGTGGCGCAAGGTCTTCAACCACAATCACCTGTTCCGTAGTACCTAAGCCATCCGGGTTGATCGTAAGCTCAATATCATCCCCGTCCACTTTCGCGTCTATTTGTTGTAGCAACGCGGTCATGTCTGGAGATGTATTTTTAAGCTCCGGCAACACTTCTCTCAAGTCAATGCTGTCCCCTTCCGACAAATCAAAGTCGGTAATCGTATCTTCAACACCATCTTCGATGTTAAGCCATACGAACGAGTCCATACCATCACCACCAGTCAGAATGTCTGAGCCTCCGCCGCCAATCAGGGTGTCGTTACCGTCACCGCCAACAAGTCGATCATTACCAGAGCCCGCAGTTAGGTCAGTCGCATTGGTGCCAGCAAACAGCTGAACATCATCGGTTTCCGCAGCCAGGTTAATATCGACCGCGTCAGACACGATGTTCAAATTCAGGTCAATCGAAGCAGAGGTCGCCGTATCGTTGTTTGTCTCTTCAGAAACAGCCTCCACTTTAAGCGTGTAGTTACCCGGAGTTTGAGAAAGGCCGACCGCCTGTAAGCTATCAATCGCATCCGCCGTTGCCACCCAAACACCACCGCCAAGATCCGTCACAGAACCCGCAGCACTGGTGATTTGAGCGCCAGCAGGTACATCACTGATATGCAGCGTTAGCTCTTCTGTGATGTCTGTTAATGCCGCGATAATTCCAACCAAAGGAATACCACTCGCACTCACTGACTGACTCGCAGTAATGTTTCTCACGTAGTTAGATGCAGGGTCAATCGATAACGTTGGCGCGTTAGCCACTGGTGTCACCTGTATCGTAAACTCTTCTGGTGGTGTTTCGATAATAATGCCAGATGGATTACCACTATCCTGAGCTACCACTTGTAACTGAATACTGTTCGATGGGATATATTGCGTATTCACAAACACGCCAACAGGGTTGGTTGGTGTATTAATGATTGCATTGATATCCGCCGGTGTACCTTCCAGTATGATTGAGCTTGTGTCCTGCCCGCTAACAGTGACAGTGGTTGTTCCTGGCAGAGTTACCGATAAAGCACCAAAATCGACACTCAAGGTAACCGTCATGAAATCGTCGGCATGAACGCCTACATAGTCAGGGTCTGCTACGGTAATACCACTAATCAATTGCTCGACATCTTCGTCAATGACAGACGTGACACTGTCACCATTAACAACAGGCGAATCATTAACACCTGTCACAGTTAAGCTCAAATCGCCGGTGTCTGTTAGGAAGTCATTAGCGCCGTTGGTTGTACCATCATCCTCTACGGTATAGGTAAACTTAACGTTGCCGTTGTATTCATCAGCTGCCGTAAATACCCAGTATGGGCCAGTGATCGTAGCATCATCAGCACCACCTACGTTCTCGAAGCGTTGTAGTTGACCTTGGCCTTCATCGAGCGCCAGATTAGTCACGGTAATCGTGTCGTTCTCTGGGTCACTCGTTGCGCCAATCAGATCTTCCTCTTTGATGATTAGCTGACCTTCTTCAAGGATGTTGCCTAAGTCGATGTCCGTTGCCACCGGCTGATCATTCACTTCCGTTACCTTAATGGTAAAGGTCGTTTGATTGGTTTGAGCAGTATTCGGATCTCCAGCATCAATCAGACCGTTATTACCACCATCATCAACAGTGGCAGTGACTGTCGCAACACCTCCCTGATTTAGGTAATTCTCATCCGCACCCAATTCGAATCTGACACTACCTGTATCCAGAGCAGTATTTATATTGGCCAAAGTTCCAGAGAGAACAATGGCGCTGCCACTAGTTGGCGTAGAGGTAACACCCGTTGAAGAGGTGTAAGTCAACGTACCTTGGTCGACCGATAATGTTAGTGTGTAAATCGCGTTCGGATCATCATAAACGGCGTCTGGGTCCTCTATCTTAAAGCCAGACATATCACTCAATGCAATAGAGGTGTCTTCCGGCGTCTCTAAGTTTTCAATATTGACAAAGGTTGGTTGGTCATTGATCGGATCAACCACCAAGTCGACACTGAAAATGGTTTCCGCCCCTAAATACTCAGTGTTATCCGCATCTGTATCTACTGAGCGAACAGAAATAGACAACGGTGTATCAATACCAAGCGTATTACCTGTGTCTGAATTGTGCTCACCGGAGTTAAACACGATCTTATCGAGTGCTGTTGCATCTACGTCTAACGTCCATGTATCAGAGGCTGAATCGTAAATACCTAGTGTTGTTCCATCCGGATGCAAAATTGACGCGTCTTGTGGAACATTGCTGACCACAACACGGATGGTTTCTGGCGAGTTTTCAGTATAAGTCCCACTCCCCGATGCAGAAAATGCGTTATCCAGAATAGTCGTGTTGATTTCAATATCAATATTTTCGCCTTCTAAACCGACTACCGAATCAGTCGGATCCGTATCAATATCGTCCCCTACAGGAAGTACATGCACTTGGAAACTTGGCAGAGTACCTGCGTTAGTTGGTACACCGAGCAAAGATTCTTGCGTAAACACCTCAACACCAAACTCAAAAGTACCGCTGAAATCTTTCGGAGGCAGTACCGATATTTCGCTCAAATCGAATGAATTCGAGACATTTGAAGGCAATTGGACACTCCACACGCCTCCACCATTATTCTTAACCGTGAAGTCTGAGGAGTTATCTACCCTGAATTGGAAGCCATCAGGGACATCAGTAAACTTGATAGAGACAAACTCTTCCGAACCATCTAAATCCGTCAAAGCAATCGACACTGGACTTGAGCCAGCGAGTGAAATCTCTTGGTCTTCACTACCCGTTATTTCAATGACATCTGCGTTCGTTCCAGGACCAGTGATCGCAATATCATCCACCACAGGGACTACGTCAAAGCTAACCGACGTTGAGAAAGATTCGATTGTGGCATCCTCAGTTGTGTCAGGAATATCTTGATTGAAGGTCGCCGTATCTAAAATGTTACCTGTCACAGTAACGTTCACAGTACTGACATCAGCACCATTTACGTCATCATAAGTCGGGAAGTTCTCTTTCGGTTTAAACAACACGCCTGACAAGGCACCATTTTCAATTTCACTTTCGGTGAAAGAGATGGATGTGCCCAATGGCGTTCCAGTATCACTGTAGAATTCGCCATTGCTTGTGTCAGTTAAGGTTAAAGTGATATCGGTGAAGCGTTCATCACCGCCTTCAACACCATTGACTTGGTCTGCAACCGAACCCGAGAAATCAAGCACAATATAGGTGTCTTCATAACCCACAGCTTCAGCGCCCGGTTGACCATCGATATCGACAGGGTTCAACGAGTCATCCAAAGAACCAGTAATATCGACAGAAATACTTGGCGCTATATCTGTTACAGCAGAGACTTTAATGATGGCGCTGGTATCAAGTACCTTCTCATCACCCGATATCAAATCTTTGGTGATCACCGTAAATGGCAATTTAAAGTCCCCAGAATAATCTGCGGGTAAATTCAACACCAAATCAGAGAAATCTGGCGTTACACCTTGTACCAAAGTGGACTGATACACATATTCGCCGTTAACGAAGTCAATCTCACCACTACCACCGATGCTAATGTTAAGTGTTTGGGTAAGGTCCGATGGGTCAAGAAACACGGTATCATCAATAACGATGGTAATTTCGTCGTTAAATGTATCGCCACCACTGAAACTAATGATACTTTCAAGCGCGTCACCAAGCATGAGCTGAGTATCTTCAATCGCGTCGATTGTCTGGTTCGGAGTTGCAGCGATATCAGCAGCAATTTCTCCTCCACCAACGATCTCTTCAGGGAAGGTCAAAATAACATTACCCTCTCTTGGAGCAATCGCAGAATTCTGGTCACTCAATTCGTCTCCCAAGTCTTCAACTTGAGCAAACACCTTCATTTTGATACTGCTGTTATTGTTTTCATCACCATCAGTGTATGGAGCAGTTAGATCTAAACCCTCAGGTGCACTAATCGTAAACGCATCTTCATCTGTGACTACCCAACGACCATCACCCTCATACACAGCGCCAGTCACGAGTAGTTGACTCAACACCTCGTCTGGCAATGTGCCGTCAGTCGTCGTAGTCAACTGAATGACGACTTCGTTAACGACTTCGTTGATAGGAAATACCGGAGAGACATCATCTTCTTTGTAACGGATAACGTACTCACCATCCAAGATCTCAATACCACCACCATCTACGGCTTGGTTATCACTATTGGTTGTGAGTTTGATTACACCCGCAGCATCAGATGTAATTGATGTTAACTCACCACTACCGTCTTCATTGGAGAAAACGATAAAGTTATCGTCAACTCCATCTCCATCTGGATCTTTAGGTTCCACAACAGGCACAACTTGTACTGTGATGGTGCCTGTAATTGCTGGATTAGCAACTACTCGGCCGCCCTCACCAACAATCGCATCATCGGTGTACTCGAAATCTCTCTCCTCCATCTCAACGACGGTTGTCAGCGTAAAGTCGACACTTGAGTTTTCTGGTGGTGTCATTTGGATAAAGTTGTTCGCCAAAGCAATCTGAGTAAATTGCTCCGGTGTCTGTGAGGTGTCTTTCGGTGTAATGACTAGGGTGCCGGCCGTGCTGGAATCGACCGTAACATCACCATTGACCACCGCGACTACATCCGTTGGAATGCCATTAATGGTAATTGAAGTGAAATGTTCGTCATCATCAATGTAATCATCACCTTGTGGATGCCAATCAATATTAATAGCGGTGTCTTCATCACCGGTTGTGGTGTTGCTATAGGTTGCAGAAGTGTCGATTCTAGGTTCAACCAACACTCGAACTTCTTGATCAAACGTTAAGGTGTGTCCATCGTTCTCGGTAACGACAATCTGCCCCTTGATATGAATATTTTCTGTCGACGAGTCAATCGGACGAATTCGGATACCAGAAGTAATACCTTCCTCTGTGATATTCGCTTCATAGATTGGTTTATCTAAATCAGGGTTTCCGTTAATGTCATCTTCATACCCAACGAAATTTAGGTCAATAACCGTACCATCACCGTCTTCGATTACCACGCCCTCAGGGATACCTGATAGAATAACAGTTATCGATTCGGAACCATCGCCGACAAGAGGATCATCAGCCGAGTCATCTGGTTTTCTCTCACCAGACAACACCGTGAAATCTAGAACAGCGTAGTTATCACCGCTTTGACTCTCTTGGATTGTGGTTTGTACCCCACTCACACCGCCATCTGTAAACTCTTCCCAATCGGTACCATTAGTTCCACCAAATGGCACATCAGCAACACCAATGACCTCAACGTTGACTGTTTTAGGACCAAATGTGATTTCATCAACTACTTCACCCGTTGAAAGATCTGCCTTGTCTTTGACAACACCTAACACATCAAAACTAAAGTCTTCATTACTGTGCTCTTTGGGTATCACTTCTACGTTGGCAAGTTCAGAGTAAAGAATCTCTTGATAATCGACACCCTCAATTGTCACGGTTGGTACAAGGGTATCGGTCCCAAGTAAATAAAGCCCAGCCCCCTGAGTGATATTATTGATGCGTACGTATAGAGTTTCCGACGTATCCAAATCTTCAGATGGTGTCATCGCAATCACTTCATCAAGAGTGAACGCGACTCTATTGCTAGGATCCCCAACAGTATCTGGATCGAGAATATTATCTTCATTGATGGTTTTGCGATTCACGCTTAAGGTGCCTAAGTCGGCGTCTGGAAGTACATCAATAACTAATATTCGTTCTTCAGAGGTGGCAACCTTTTTACTGTTAGCACCGCTATTATCGCCATCTAGGAATGGATTACGGGTTTCTTCCGTCAAAGCTACTACTTTAAAGCTAATGGTGCCCGAGAAGTTATCAATCGGGTCGACGACTGTGCTATTGATATCTGCCGCATCAATAACATATGGGCCTCCAACAGGCCCTATCGGATTACCTGAGCTATCCAATAGAGTGAACTTCCCAGCGCCTTCATCAACAGTAAGTTGATATGTGAGTGTTTCAGGGCGAGAAGTATCTTGAGAATCAGCCTCGAGGTTAAGAGTTATGGTATTTCCATCTTCCGTCACCGGAATCTCTGCACCCATGCTGTCTGTATCAGGAAGATAAATATAAGTGCTGTTTGCATCATCCCACTCAGCCTCATCTGCTACGGCTTCAATTTCAATTCTAAAGTTGGAGCTTACCGTATGGTCAGGTACCCCGTTGTTGTCGATCTCCAATTCATAATTTATTGTGGCTCCACCATTACCGGTACTAAAGTTTCGGTCTGGTACAAAATAAAGATTATCGATGGTAGCTATAACATCTTTTGGATCAGTTGAGTCATCGGGATCAGGCATGAAAGTCTGAACGATATTTGCACCATCTAGAACATAGTTTCCATCTACATCTGTCGACAATTTCACATATTCAGCACCATCAAAGTAATAGAATGTACCTCTATGGTTTGTATTATCGAAGATCTTCAGTTGGCCGATCGCCTCTGTGTTATCTTGGTCGTACAAGTTTACTTGCAATGCTACTTGAGCAGGTGCATCAGCTAGACCGTCTTGATTATCAAAGGTGTTTTCTAGGTCTGTTGGTTCACTACCCGCTGCATAATCAATTGATGCATCACGACCAATATCCTCCGTTGTCGTCACTTTCAGCGACACAGCCGTTGAGTCTTGATCAACGATAGTAATATTCAGTGGCGTTTCAGAGGTATCTAAATCCGCATCGATTGCAATTACGTTGATCGAGAAGTTGATCTCATCGCCGTCATGATCTAGATAACCATTGGCTCTAAATTCGACTTCACCGTTCGAGTTTATACGCAAGCGACCCAACTCTCTCTCTACTGTTCCTCCACTTCCATCATCGGTTTGTTCATAAACACGAACCTGCTGGCTCCCTAAGTTTAGGTCATAACTACCACTAAATGCTCCACTCGTTCCTCCCCTGAAAACGATATCAACATCACTATTTGAAATCCCTTCTATTTGGGTGAGCACAGCGGTGTCGGCACCTTGGTCTGTTGCACTCGCAAACATGTTCACCAAAGAGCCAGTGTAGTTTTGCCCTTCTAGGCGAGAGATAGACTGAGTTGTCACTAGAGGAATATCATCGGTGACCGTAATATCCAGTGCGATTGCATTAGACTGGTCGCCATCGAAATCTTCGGCTACGACAGAGAAATTCAGCAGTATGCTATTTTCATCGTCAGCTATAGGGTGTGTGAGCGGTTTAAACAGTTCAAACTGATAGCTGTTGTCCTTAGTATCAAACACAACTTCAAACACAGCCTCGTTGCTTGTCTCAGTTTGTGCTGTGTAGGTAAATGTCGTACCACTCTCAACAACCGGAAGCCACTCTAGGGCTTCACCATTAGACGTAAGCCCTGTTAGCACTGCATCAGGGTTAACCAACTCATACAACACAACACCATCCGCACCTTCATCAATGGTAAACAAACCATTAATGACGGTATCTTCAGATTGGTCAGAGCCTATACCCGCTAAGTCATCTTCATCGACAATCACTTCACCCGTCGGCGGCGTCATTTCCGGAATATCATCAATGACTTGAATTGGTAATTGATACTGGTTGGAATCATCACCATCACTATCAACAGCCACTACATCAAAGGAGATAAGCAGCTTATTTCTCGCCTCTGAGCTAGGCTCATGGTCTAGAGGACCAAGCAAGGTAAATGTGTAAGCACCATCATCAGTCAGAACTAATGTGAAAATTGGCGTTCCGCCAGGGTCAGTTGCACCTTGGTAGGTGGTCGTGTTAGCAGCACCTGTGATCTCAGTGATCTTAATACCTTCATTGCCAGACGATAGCGTCGCTTCCAACATTGAGATATTTCTCAATTCGTAAGTTTCAACTTGGTCAGCTCCTTCGGTCGTCACAAAACTTCCCGAGGCTTGCGTTGGTGTTCCAATCTCCTCTTCATCCACAACAAAGGTGCTGCCAACCTCTATCTCAGTAATTTCAGGCACGTCATCGGTAATGGTGACACTGAGTGGTGTCATTGCTGAATCGGTTTCATCGGTGTCTACCGCGTAAACAGGCAAGGTAAATAGTTGATCATTGTTACCTTGAACGTCCGCATGGTCGATCTCTTCGAGGAGCGTAAATGTGTACTCGCCTAGCACTGACGATGAGAAGCTAATTTCAAAGATTTCAACTTCTGGCCCAAGAAGAGAGTCTTCCGTAGTAAATCCTATATAGCCACCGGCAACTGAAGGGTCCTCTTTCAATTGAATCTCTAATCCATTAGACGTTAGAGCTCCGCCGACATTAAATTCATTGGTCGCAATACGGAAATAGCTAACGTCGTCACTACCCGCAGTAAAGGTTATCTGCTCTGTTTGGCTCACAGGTAAACTTGGTGAAGAACCATCGGCTAAGTTCACTTCACTCAAGCTCACTGGTGGAATGATATCAATCGTCGGTGGAGCACCATCACTAATTACTAACCTAACGGTTGCGTCTTCTAGATCGAGATCTTGGTCTTGAGATGCAACAACGATGTTCTTAATGATATCGCCATTTTCATGGTCTAGGTTTCTATTCGGCTCAAAGCGAATATCACCATTGAGTTTAATAAACAGTGTCCCTTCTGGGTAAACAAATACTTGCTCATTAATATCGTTTTGATCGAGAAGAACCTCAGCCCCACCATCATAGGTAAATTTAGTAACTGTTGAACCATCTGCACTTGGACCCGTTATTGTTTCAAACACATTGCTGCTCGCCGTGCCCGAGGTTGGCTCAGTGACTAGTAAGTCTCCAGATTGCATCACTTGAACATCATCCCCGATAACTACTTCAAGTTGCTTAGGAGCGGACACATCACCATCGGTGTCTTCGGCATAAACCGATAAATCGAAAGTAATGTCATTGTTGCCATCGCCAGGCGCATGGTCTAGTCGCTCTAGTAGTGTAAAGGTATAAATGCTTGGGTTTGAACTATCAAACGTTAAGGTGAAGATAGGCACCTCAACGCCCGGTGAAACCGTCGTGAATGCTAAATAGTCACCAGAGTTTGCTGGCTCTTCCCTTAAATCAACCACTAGTCCATTCGACTTGATTAATCCGCCAGTGTTAAATAGAGACGTGTCGACAACAATTCTTGCAATGTCGTCACTGCTAGCGATGGATGTGATTGTATTGGTTTCACTAATCAGCACCGAGTCAGGAGAAGATCCGTCTGCTAAGTTACTTTCAGATAAGTTAACGCCGGGTACTACATTCAGCGCGGGCCCTTCACCATCAATGATGGTCAGTCGAACACTCGACATGAAGATATCGTTATCGAAATCCGATGAAGTGAAAACGATATTTTTAACGATATTCCCGGCAGAATGATCAAGGTTTCGATTTGGCTCGAACCTAACATCACCATCTAACGTGACGAACAAAGAGCCTTCAGTAAAGGTAAACTCTTGCTCACCCGTCACGGTCTGATCGAGCGAAATGGATAATCCACCATCGTAAGTAAACTCGGTGATGGTCGCGCCGTCCGCGCTTGGCAAGGGCATAACATCAACCGTTGCTGTTGTCGGCGTGCCAGAGCTTGGTTCTGTGATCGTAAGAACCCCATCCTGTATTTGCTGAATGTCATCTTCAATCGTCACAACGACATCTCGTCTTGTTGATTCAGAATCATCTGTATCGACAGCATAAACTGGCAAGCGGAAATTCAAATCGTTGTAATTGAGACCATTAAGGTGATCGAGTGCTTCCAGCAAGGTAATGGTAAATTGGCCCTTGTTAACACTATCAAAACTAATCGTAAAGACATCGGTTTCTGCACCGGAACCGTTTGTGGTGAATCCGACGTAGCTGCCCGAATCCGCTGGTTCCTCCTTCAATTCAACGACTAAACCGTTTGATTTCAGTAACCCGCCAAAATTAAATTCATCCGTAGCGATTCGGAAATGACTCAGGTCATCACTCCCTTCTGTGTAAGTGATGGTATGAGTTGAACTAACTGGCCCTGCCGTCGGCATTGAACCATCGGATAAGTTCACTTCAGATAAGTAAACGTCAGGGACAATGTTGATAACAGGATCAACGCCATCCGTGATAGTAAGCGTCACCGTTGCGGTTTCAACATCATTATCGAAATCGCTTGTTGTCACGGTAATGGTTCGAACAATATCGCCATTCGAGTGGTCAAGGTCTCTATCTGGTTCAAAACGGAGCGAGCCATCCAACTTAACGAACAACCGTCCGTCAGCAACTGTGAACTCTTGCTCTGTAAAATCAGTTTGAACAAGCGTAAACGGCCCATCTGCCCCGTACATAAACTGGGTAACGGTCGCACCATCTGCACTTTCTGTAGGCATAACATCGACAATACTTGTAGTTGGCGGACCACCTGCTCCTGAAGTCGTCACAGGTTCAACAATACTTAAAGTACGATCTTGCGTTTGCTGTAAGTCGTCGGTAATGGTGACGTTCAAAGAGGACGATGCTGAATCGGTGTTGTCGGCATCAACCGCTATCACAGGGATATCGAAATCTAAGGTATTAGAAAGGTTACCATCAGCGTGATCTAAAGCCTCTAAAAGCGTAAATGTATATTGACCAAGATTGCTGTTCGAAAATTCAAGTGTGAACACGTTCGTTTCAACATTTGAAGCGCCGATAATAAAGCCAACATAGTTCCCCGAATCAGTAGGTTGCTCTTTAATTTCCACTGTCAGGCCGTTCGACTTCAATGCACCTGACGAATTGAAGTTCGTGCTATCGACCCTAAAGTGCGTCACATCATCGCTACCATCAGTAAACGTAATGACTTTGGTTTCACTGACAGCTGTCCCTGTAGAGGCAGAACCATCAGCTAAGCTTGCTTCATTCAGAGCAACATCAGGAATAAGATCAATCACTGGTTCATCGCCATCTTCTATCCTCAGCGACACAGAGGTGCTAACAATATCCCCATCTCCATCGACTGAATTAACCGAGATAGTTTTGACGATATCGCCACCAGAATGATCGAGGTCTGACACAGGTTCAAATCGCATGTTTCCGTCTATAGTGACGTATAGCGTACCCTCGTCATAAGTGAACGACTGTTCGCTTGCGATGTCTTGATTAAGAGTTTGTAAAGCCTCCCCATCATAGCTGAAGCTCGTTAATGTCCCTCCGTCCGCACTGCTGTCCGGCATAAGGTCAACAGTATTGGATGTTTCAACACCTGTTGATGGCTCTTTCGCTGTCAATGAGCCAACGACTAAGGCTTGAATATCATCGGTAATCGTCACCGATAGTGGTGACATGAGAGAGTCATCGCCATCGGTATCAACGGCATAGACCGGCAAGCTGAACGTCAGATCGTTGTTACCTTGGATTGGTCTGTGATCGATAGCTTCCAAAAGTGTGAAGGTGTATTCACCCAAAGTGGAGCTGCTGAAATCGAGAGTAAACACCGTGGTTTCGACATTCGAAATATCGGTCGTGAAGCCAATATAATTGCCGGAGCCTGTTGGTTCTTCTCGAATCTCAATGATCAAGCCGTCTGACTTGAGCGCGTTGTTAGTATTAAACTCACTTGGTTCTAAACGGAACTTCTCTACATTGTCACTTTGATGAGTGAACGAGATGGTTTCTGTTTGACTCACCGCACCCATGATTGGTGACGAGCCATCCGCTAAATCTGCTTCAGCAAGCGCGATGCTTGGTACCGATTCAATGGTTGGGATATCACCATCAATAATCGTCAGTGTGACAGTGGCCGTTTCAACATCCACATCGCCATCGCTTGACGTAAAGACGAGAGATTTAACGATATCGCCATCTTCGTGGTCTAAATCACGGTTCGGCTCAAAGCGCACGTTACCTTCGATGGTGACGAACACATCACCCTCAGTGAACGTAAATTTCTGCTCGCCTGTGATTGTTGGATCTAAGGTTTGAGCCGTGCCCCCGTCATAGGTGAACTGGGTAATCACAGCTCCATCGGCACTTTGCGCCGTCATTACATCAATCGTATTGGTGGTCACCGTACCGTCAGCTAAATTCGGCTCGGTAATATCCAGCGTACCGTTCGCCATGATTTGGGCGTCATCACCAATGGTCACCGACAACGGAGACATTAATGAATCATCACCATCTGAGTCGACGGCATAAACTGGCAAATCGAAGGTCAGTTCGTTGTTATCTAAGCCATCGGCATGGTCTAACGCCTCAAGCAACGTGAAGGTGTATTCACCCAACGTGGTACCTGAGAAGCTTAAGCTGAAGACAGGAACGTCCGTTCCACCGTCATCAATAAAGCCGACATAGATGCCTGAGTC
>NZ_JBFRPJ010000038.1:0-2798 GCF_041471945.1 Vibrio sp. 10N.261.51.A4 | reverse complement strand
CAGGGAAAACTCATCTCAAGGCTCGCTTCCCGCTTAGATGCTTTCAGCGGTTATCGATTCCGAACTTAGCTACCGGGCAATGCCATTGGCATGACAACCCGAACACCAGAGGTTCGTCCACTCCGGTCCTCTCGTACTAGGAGCAGCCCCTTTCAATTTTCCAACGCCCACGGCAGATAGGGACCGAACTGTCTCACGACGTTCTAAACCCAGCTCGCGTACCACTTTAAATGGCGAACAGCCATACCCTTGGGACCGACTTCAGCCCCAGGATGTGATGAGCCGACATCGAGGTGCCAAACACCGCCGTCGATATGAACTCTTGGGCGGTATCAGCCTGTTATCCCCGGAGTACCTTTTATCCGTTGAGCGATGGCCCTTCCATTCAGAACCACCGGATCACTATGACCTGCTTTCGCACCTGCTCGAATTGTCATTCTCGCAGTCAAGCGGGCTTATGCCATTGCACTAACCACACGATGTCCAACCGTGTTTAGCCCACCTTCGTGCTCCTCCGTTACTCTTTGGGAGGAGACCGCCCCAGTCAAACTACCCACCAGGCACTGTCCGTAATCCCGATTCAGGGACCAACGTTAGAACATCAAAACTACAAGGGTGGTATTTCAAGGACGACTCCACCACATCTAGCGACGCGGTTTCAAAGTCTCCCACCTATCCTACACATGTAGGTTCAATGTTCAGTGCCAAGCTGTAGTAAAGGTTCACGGGGTCTTTCCGTCTAGCCGCGGGTACACTGCATCTTCACAGCGATTTCAATTTCACTGAGTCTCGGGTGGAGACAGCGTGGCCATCATTACGCCATTCGTGCAGGTCGGAACTTACCCGACAAGGAATTTCGCTACCTTAGGACCGTTATAGTTACGGCCGCCGTTTACCGGGGCTTCGATCAAGAGCTTCGACCGAAGTCTAACCCCATCAATTAACCTTCCGGCACCGGGCAGGCGTCACACCGTATACGTCATCTTACGATTTTGCACAGTGCTGTGTTTTTAATAAACAGTTGCAGCCACCTGGTATCTGCGACTCTCGTCTGCTCCATCCGCAAGGGACTTCACTGATAAGAGCGTACCTTCTCCCGAAGTTACGGTACCATTTTGCCTAGTTCCTTCACCCGAGTTCTCTCAAGCGCCTTGGTATTCTCTACCCGACCACCTGTGTCGGTTTGGG
Source organism: Vibrio sp. 10N.261.51.A4 (assembly GCF_041471945.1). Classification (NCBI taxonomy): domain Bacteria; kingdom Pseudomonadati; phylum Pseudomonadota; class Gammaproteobacteria; order Vibrionales; family Vibrionaceae; genus Vibrio; species Vibrio sp. 10N.261.51.A4. Next base: position 1,610 of record NZ_JBFRPJ010000038.1, on the reverse strand, counting down.
GTACGATTCCTTACAATCTGAAGCTTAGAGGCTTTTCCTGGAAGCATGGCATCAATGACTTCACTACCGTAGTAGCTCGACATCGTATCTCAGCGTTAGTAGCGGTCCGGATTTACCTAAACCACCCGCCTACGTACTTGAACCTGGACAACCGTCGCCAGGCCCACCTAGCCTTCTCCGTCCCCCCATCGCAATTGTAAGAAGTACGGGAATATTAACCCGTTTCCCATCGACTACGCCTTTCGGCCTCGCCTTAGGAGTCGACTTACCCTGCCCCGATTAACGTTGGACAGGAACCCTTGGTCTTCCGGCGAGGGAGTTTTTCACTCCCTTTATCGTTACTCATGTCAGCATTCGCACTTCTGATACCTCCAGCAGCCCTTACAGACCACCTTCAACGGCTTACAGAACGCTCCCCTACCCCACGCACCCTAAGGTACGTAGCCGCAGCTTCGGTGTATAGCTTAGCCCCGTTACATCTTCCGCGCAGGCCGACTCGACCAGTGAGCTATTACGCTTTCTTTAAATGATGGCTGCTTCTAAGCCAACATCCTGGCTGTCTGAGCCTTCCCACATCGTTTCCCACTTAGCTATACTTTGGGACCTTAGCTGGCGGTCTGGGTTGTTTCCCTCTCCACGACGGACGTTAGCACCCGCCGTGTGTCTCCCGGATAGTACTTACTGGTATTCGGAGTTTGCAAAGGGTTGGTAAGTCGGGATGACCCCCTAGCCTTAACAGTGCTCTACCCCCAGTAGTATTCGTCCGAGGCGCTACCTAAATAGCTTTCGGGGAGAACCAGCTATCTCCAGGTTTGATTGGCCTTTCACCCCTAGCCACAAGTCATCCGCTAATTTTTCAACATTAGTCGGTTCGGTCCTCCAGTTGATGTTACTCAACCTTCAACCTGCCCATGGCTAGATCACCTGGTTTCGGGTCTAATCCTAGCAACTGTACGCCCAGTTAAGACTCGGTTTCCCTACGGCTCCCCTAAACGGTTAACCTTGCTACTAAAATTAAGTCGCTGACCCATTATACAAAAGGTACGCAGTCACACCACGAAGGTGCTCCTACTGCTTGTACGTACACGGTTTCAGGTTCTATTTCACTCCCCTCACAGGGGTTCTTTTCGCCTTTCCCTCACGGTACTGGTTCACTATCGGTCAGTCAGTAGTATTTAGCCTTGGAGGATGGTCCCCCCATATTCAGACAGGATATCACGTGTCCCGCCCTACTCGTTTTCACTGATTATGATGTGTCGGTTACGGGGCTATCACCCTTTACTGCGAGACTTTCCAGACTCTTCACCTGCATCATTAAAAGCTTAAGGGCTAATCCAATTTCGCTCGCCGCTACTTTCGGAATCTCGGTTGATTTCTCTTCCTCGGGGTACTTAGATGTTTCAGTTCCCCCGGTTTGCCTCCTGTTGCTATGTATTCACAACAGGATACTTACTTATGTAAGTGGGTTTCCCCATTCAGGAATCCCAGACTCAAAAGGTTATTACTACCTAATCTGGGCTTATCGCAAGTTATTACGCCTTTCATCGCCTCTGACTGCCAAGGCATCCACCGTGTACGCTTAGTCACTTAACCATACAACCCGAAAGGGT
>NZ_JBFRPJ010000037.1:0-51659 GCF_041471945.1 Vibrio sp. 10N.261.51.A4 | reverse complement strand
TAACAAACGACTATGGCGTCAATGATTAATTTTTGGCAGTGTTTTCATCCCACATGGCGCCATCTCTCAGCATAGAGTTAAGAGTCACAACCATCTTTCGAACACACGCGATTATTGCGACTTTCTTAGGCTTTCCGGCAGCTACAAGTCGAGCATAAGTTGCTTTGAATACGGGGTTACATTGCATGGCTGACATCATTGCCATATATAACACTGTACGTACTTGCGCTCGACCGCCTTGGATCACGCGCTTACCTTTGTAGCGCCCACTTTCGCGTGTTATTGGAGCGACACCAATTAGTGATGCCGCTTGTTTATTTGTGATGTAGCCAAGTTCTGGTACGTTGCTAATTATTGATGCAGCGGCAATGTTTCCTATTCCAGGGACGCTCTGCAATATTGTGTTTTTAGCCTGATATTCAGGGCTATCTTCAATGAGTTTAACGAGCTTTTCTTCTAACTTGGTGATTTGATTTTTTATCGTGGTTAGCATCGGTTTGATAGTCGGATGGAGAGAAGCGGGAAGTATCTGGATTCGGTTCTTTTCCATGGTTTGCATGGATAACAACTGGTTTCGGCGAATGACTAAGTCACTCATTAGGCGTATGTTTTTTGGCTTTATGACAGTAAGAGCTGGTTTGATTGCTTCTCCATAGTGAGCAATCAATTCTGCATCTAAACGATCATTTTTGGCTCTGCGGCCAATAGCACCAGCGAACCGTTTTATGTGGACAGGGTTTGCTCTGACAATAGGTAATTGAGCCTCTGCACATGCAAGAACAAAAGGCATTTCTAATCGGCCTGTTGCTTCAATAACGATTCGTTCAGGACTGTGACTCTTAATCGTTTTGAGTGCTTTTTTGATGCCTTTATCATTGTTCTCTACTGAGAAAAATAGGTCTAGTGGCCTGATGTGGATGTCTAATTGTGTTTTGCCGGTATCAACTCCAACGTTGATGCTTTGATTGATTTTGGTATTCATAATAAGCTAACTCATGCTTGCGTAATGCGGGTTCGAGACCCAGTCGACTATTCGAGGTTTATGCTTGAAGTCCTATGTAGCGTTCATGTTTGTTATCGGTCTCTCGATAGAGGAGCCAGCGTTTAAACGAACTACTACATAGAAAGCTTTAGTTGCAGCTAAAGCCTGGGTCTCACATTACCCGATTGGAGTGCTTATTATCCATACAAAGCGTTTAAGGCAGATTCCCAACGCTCGGCATTTTCACTATGCGTTGGTTTTCGTGTTTAAGGTGGTATGCGGCGGCTTCAGTATTGCGTTGCTCACCCCTTAACAGGGCTACATGGATTCCCCCGGTTGTCAAACATCCGCTAAACTTATGTTGATGGGTTTTGGACTGCCGCTCTACATTCGGCCTACTTATCGACGATTCGCATACGTCGTGGCCCTGATGACTTGCGCGACTGCGGTGCCTTATTCGTTAGATGACATCTAGTGTGTCCGCCGCATTAACAGGCTCTCCGCAAGTGGTCTTAACCTATCTCCATCATTAGCGTCTGCAATGACCCGGTGGGTTTAACTCTTTATGTTGCTTAGCTTTTTACTTAAGCAGCATAGTTTTCATATTCTGTTTGATTGTGTAAAAGCGACCATATAATTCGTGCGTTCTTCGCGGCCAGTGCCACTATTGCTCGGTTCATTCCTCTTCGTTCTAGAACGCCGCGACACCACTGACTTAACTTATCTTGCTTGTCGCCAAGGTTGGCAATCACGGTCCTTGCGCCATGAACTAATAGTGTTCGTAAGTATTTATCACCGTGTTTGGTTATTCGGCCTAAGCGAGGTTTTCCTCCTGTGGAATATTGCTTTGGTACGAGTCCTAGCCAAGCAGAGAAATCACGGCTTTTATCAAATTGAGAACCATTGCCTATCGAAGCAAGTATCGCAGTAGCGGTTTGCGGCCCAATACCTCGAACTTTCATCACTCGTGAACATTAGCGCTGACCTTAGCAAAAGAGTCGAAGACTTGTTCAGTATCGGCGATACGTTGATTCAACTCTCCAAGGTGGTGATAAGCATCGGCAATCACCGTTCTAGCGAGATGTGGCAGTTCATTTTCTGCATCTTCGAGCATTAAGGGAATCTGTTTCATCAATGAAGAGCGACCAACGGGAATGATCAACCCGAACTCAGAAAGTAGGGCGCGCATGCGATTCATAAGCGCGGTGCGTTCACGAACCCAATGCTCTCTCATTCTATGTACCGATAGGATGGCTTGTTGCTCTGGTGATTTTACGGGCACAAAGCGAGTGGATGGTCGCTGAACAGCTTCGCAGATAGCTACTGCATCATTAAGGTCGTTCTTCCCTTTAGTTCGATAAGGAACCACGTATTTAACGGCCATGATGCGGGCGTCATGACCCAGTTTATTGAGTGTTCTTGCCCAACAATGTGCACCACCACACGCTTCAACGCCTATACGCATGAGTGGCATATTTGCTATTGTAGTCAGTAGTTTAGAGCGGGTTACTGACTTATGAAGTATGACCTTACCATTTTGGTCTACGGCATGAAGACTAAAGTGGTTTTTAGCTAGGTCGATACCGCAGAAATAAGAATAATCAGACATGGTGCCTCCGATGCATTTAAGTACCACATAAGTGTGGCAGATCCTCGGTAGGGGGAATCCATGTCATTCGTTATAACACAAAATCAGGCTATTGCTCAAAATTGCTATTTGAACTATTATTTGTACATTAAATTGTACCATAGGGAGTTCAACATGAGCCGCATCCATTTTGATCAAGATATTCAGCCTTTGTCTGAATTTCGTGCTGGCGTGACGTCATTTATTAAACAGATTAACGAAACTCGCAGACCACTAGTTATCACACAACGTGGTAAGGGTGTTGCGGTTGTCCTTGATGTTGCAGAATATGAAGCAATGCAAGAGAAGATCGAGTTACTGGAAGAAATGCGTACTGCTGAAGCACAATTAGCTTCAGGTTTAGGTGTTTCCAATGAAGACGCTCGTGCTCAAGTATTGGGGCGCATTAAGAAATGAAAGTAGTCTGGTCACCACTAGCATTACAAAAGTTAGGTGATGCAGCCGAGTTTATTTCACTGGATAATCCAGTGGCGGCAGAAAACTGGGTTAATGAGGTTTTTGATAAAACTGATTTACTCTCAAGTATGCCTGACATGGGGCGAATGGTTCCTGAGCTGCCTCATACCAATTACCGTGAAATTTTGTTTGGTCACTATCGAATCATATATAGCCTCAGCCATGAAATTCGCGTCCTTACAGTACGAAATTGTCGTCAGATACTAACGGAAAGTGACGTGTAGCAATTGTGTTATAACAAGCAATTTAAGAGGGATTCACAACGCTTGGCACTTTTGCTCCTACTTCAAGTTAAGTGTTTATGGCACAATGCTTTAGGTTGGGTGGAGGCGTTGTTCACCCCTTAATTGGGCTAGTTGCCCAGAGGAAGTAATCAATCCATTGGGAACTTTTGTTTCTGGTGGATTACGCGCATAATTCGGATAATGTCGCCTTCGATCCAATAGGAGACGATCATTGAAATCTCAGGAATTATAAGTAATTGCCCACGAATGCCGTCTCTCTGTACACCCATTAGAGGCTGCTCAAGCAAGTTTTCTACTTTTGTTTCAATGAGGTTGTCAGCGTTTTCTGCCGCATCAGGGTTGAAGTCATAGATAAACTCAAAGATCCTTTCACGATCATTGAGTGATTCTTCTTCCCATAAAATCATTGCTTACCTCGATTACGTATTCTGGCTTTGCGTTCTTCCATTCGAGATTTAGCAGTTTGGTGTTCAACGAAAACGGATTCTCCTGAGTCAAACTTCTCAAATGCTAGGTTTACTTGTTCAGTTAGCCATGCATCGTGAGATAATGTCTGTCTTTGTTGCTCAGCGAGTTGCTCAGTAAGCTCACGGCAAGCACCACTCAGTGTGCGACCTTGGCTCTCAGCCATCTGTTGAGCTAGGCGTTTTGTTTCTTCATCAACACGAAATTGAATTCTAGTGTCCATGATATATTCCTTTATTGGTGTGTGTACAAATGTTAGCACTCACCTTTGAGATGGGCAACTGACAAGCTACTATGGCGCCAATAACTAACTTTTGGTGCTATGTTTCATCGCACATAGTCCCATATCTCATCAACCATTGCAGAACGTTAAATGATAGGTCACCACAATCTGTAGAGGAAAGTGCATTGAAGTTAACCAATAAACTCGTACGTTACCCGCACATTGATGTTGATCGTGCGTTTGAAAAAGAAGCTGAATTATTGCAGCAAATTCAGGCGGGTGAGATTGGGCAAGCCTTAATGTTGTGGCAAGCAAAAGCGCCGACACTTGTTTTGCCCGCAGGTAAAAAGTGGCCTGTGACCGTAGAGTCTAGAAAACAACTCGCGGCACAAGGTTGGCAACTCACCTCACGTAAAACAGGCGGCGCTCCCGTTCCCCAACTGCCGGGGATCATTAACTTATCGCATATTTATCATTGGCCTCGTGATGAAGCCTACAACATCCAAAAAGCGTATCTACATCTGTGCAATGTCTTAACCCTGTTTTTTAAAGAACTGGGCATCGATGTGGATGTACACGCGACTCCCGGTTCTTATTGTGATGGTGACTACAACCTCAATATCAATAAACAAAAAATAGTGGGCACGGCGCAGCGTGTTTTGCTTAAACAAGGGGGCGGCCAAATCGTACTTTCGCAAGCTTGTATCTTGTTGGATGTCGACCTAGAGAACATCGTTGCACCCGTAAATTTTTATAATCAAGTTTGTGGAAATCCAACCGTGGTGGACGCGCAAGTTCATACTCCGTTGTCCGCACATCTGACAACTCTACCCAACGTAGACTCACTCTTTCGGCAGTTAAGCCAAGCTTTCATCAAGCATGCGTGATACCAACCTTTCGTTAACGCCAAACTAATTTGCCGATGGTAGAACGATTTCAATACTATGTGTCGATGAAAACGAATGGGTTGAACTTAAGGCGGTGAGAACTTTATAATGTTACTTGTAACATAATAAAGAGTTCAAATAGTTATGACAGAACAGCAGAAGAAAACTCGAACCACACTTCAAGATGTTGCAGACAAAGTGGGGGTCACAAAGATGACCGTCTCTCGTTACATGCGCAATCCCGATTCAGTCGCAGCCAAAACTCGCGTTAAAATTGCAGCGGTTATTGAAGAGATGGGATACATCGAAAACAAAGCGCCAGCTATGCTCTCTAAATCGTCGAGTAAAGCGATCGGTATCTTGCTCCCTTCGTTATCAAACCAAATCTTTGCCGCGTTTGTTCAAGGTATCGAAACGGTTACTAAAGAGAATGGCTACGAGACGTTGCTTGCTCACTTTAGCTATGATGCTGTGGAAGAAGAGGAAAAGATTGCTTCGCTGCTTTCGTATCAAGTTGATGGGTTGATATTGACGGAAAGCCACCACACCCCCCGCACGTTACAGATGATCAAGAATTCAGGTGTTTCTGTTGTTGAAACGATGGAACTCCCAACCAATCCGATCGATATGGTTGTTGGCTTGGACCATATTGATGCTTCTTACCATGTCGTGAAGCGAATGATTGAAGCTGGTAAACGCTCTATTGCTTACTTTGGCGCTCGATTGGATGCGCGAACTAAGTTGCGTTTGCAAGGCTATGACAAAGCGATGTATGAGGCTGGATTAGAGCCTAAACACGTGTTGACTGAACAGCACTCTAACTTCTCTTTGGCTGAAGATCTGCTTGATCGCGCTCTTGCGGATTACCCAGATCTAGATGGCGTGTTCTGCACCAATGATGACATCGCGATAGGTACCTTGCTCATTGCCCAGCAACGTGGAATCCAAGTGCCGCAACAGCTATCTGTGGTGGGCTATAACGCGTTAGATATTGGTCAAACCATACGCCCAAAACTGACTAGCGTGGATACGCCACGTTATGAAATAGGTAAGAAAAGTGCCGAGCTACTGCTTGCCCGATTGAAAGGTGAGCCAGTTACGGAAACGGTAGTGGATATGGGCTATCGCATCACTGATGGCGAAAGCGTTTAACCAAGTATCGTGGAAACTGAAAGGGGCATCGAAATGATGCCCCTTTTGCTTTTACATTTAAGTAATGACACAGCTAGACGATAAAACTCGCCCCTTGTTCTGCACTCGAAACGCTTTGGCGCATCACGCTAAATAGGTTGCGCCCCATGGTTTGCTGGTTGGCGTCTGCCTCAAATACCTTCGCTTGGCGAGATTGCATGTCGTTGAGGTTATTGAGTTCGCCACTCGCGCAATCTAAGCGCAGGATATCGCCTTCGCAAACAAGCCCAATAGTTCCTCCTCGAATGGCCTCTGGTGAGACATGAATCGCGGATGGGATCTTTCCTGAGGCTCCAGAAAGGCGCCCATCAGTAACCAGAGCCACTTTAAACCCTTGTTTCTGAACATTACCTAGAATCGGCATGAGCTTATGCAGTTCAGGCATACCGTTCGCAGCTGGTCCATTATTTATCACCACAACAATGCAATCTTTGTTGAGCTCACCTCGTTGATACGCAGCTTCTACCTTATGTTGGCAATCAAAAACTACCGCAGGTGCTTCTATTACACGTTGCTCTTCTGCAACCGCTGACACTTTAATCACTGCGTTGCCAAGGTTCCCTGAAAGGACTCGCGTTCCGCCTGTGCTTTGGAATACCTGTTCTTGGCCTGCAATTACCTCTGCATCTGCCGACTGTTTGCATTTTTTCCACGTTAGCTTTCCATTTTCAAGCTCTGGAATACTCATTTGATCTTCAAACGAGCCAAAGGTAGGTGTGACATCTCGGTGCAGTAAGTTGGCTTGATCTAAACGGCGTAACAGCGCGGGAACTCCTCCTGCCGCTTGGAACGCATTCATATCTGCTGGGCCGTTGGGATAAACTCGAGCAAGTAAAGGCACCACATCGGATAGATCGCTGATGTCTTGCCAAGTCAGAATAAATCCTGCTGCGCGTGCTACCGCGACCATGTGAATGCTGTGGTTGGTACTGCCACCTGATGCGAGTAGGGCAACAATGCCATTGATTAAGCTTTTAGCGGTAAAGACTTCAGAAAGTGGGCGGAAGTTTGCGGCTTGTGGTGTCATTGAAGCAATTTCAATGGCGGCATGCTGAGTGAGTGATGCGCGCAATTCAGAGTCAGGGTGAACAAACGCTGAGCCCGGAAGCGTCAGCCCCATCGCTTCAAATACCAGCTGATTGGTATTGGCTGTGCCGTAAAAAGTGCAGGTGCCCGCTGAGTGATAAGCGTTGCACTCCATGTCCAGCAAGGCACTTTTTCCTACCTTGCCAGCCGCGTACTCTTGGCGAATGTGTACTTTCTCATCATTGCTGATGCCCGTTGCCATCAAGCCTGCCGGAACAAAGGCAGTTGGTAGATGCGCAAAAGAGAGCGCGCCCATCAGTTGTCCTGGAGCTATCTTGTCGCAAATGCCAAGCAATAGGGTTGAATCAAACACGTTGTGACTCAGTGAAAGAGCGGTCGATTGAGCAATCAAGTCCCTTGAAAACAAAGACATATCCATGCCTGGTTGGCCTTGAGTTACCCCATCGCACATCGCGGGAACACAGCCCGCTACTTGAGAGGTGTGGCCGAACTTAGCTAACGCCTTTTTGATCTGATCTGGATAGTGTTGATACGGCTGGTGAGCGCTTAACATATCGTTGTAAGAGCTGATTAACGCATTGATTACCTTCGTCAGCACATTGTTGCGATGCATGAAGCAATGGAAGACGGTGTACCATTGATGGGTTACACACCTTGGGGTTGTATCGATCTTGTTGCGGCGTCGACCGGAGAGATGAGCAAGCGCTATGGGTTTATCTACGTGGACAGAGACAACCTAGGCAATGGTACGTTAAATCGTATTCCTAAAAAGTCATTCCACTGGTACAAAAAAGTGATCGCAAGCAACGGCAGCGACTTGGCTTAATTTGTCTGTTTGATAATGAGAGAAATGAACAATGAAAACAATTGAACAGCGACTCAGAGATATTCGCATCGTTCCGGTGATCGCCATTAATGACGTTGCTCAGGCTGTGCCGCTTGCGAAAGTATTGGTTGAGAATGGTTTGCCTTGTGCTGAAGTGACATTTCGTACAGAAGCGGCAGCAGAGTCGATTCGTTTGATGCGTGAAGCCTACCCTGAGTTACTGATTGGCGCAGGTACTGTGCTGACTACAGAGCAGGTGGATACTGCCATTAATGCGGGTGTTGATTTCATTGTCAGCCCAGGTTTGAATCCAACCACAGTCAAATACTGTCAGCAAAGAGGGGTTACGATTGTTCCTGGAGTGAGTAACCCAAGCTTGGTTGAACAAGCAATGGAAATGGGGCTTAAGACACTAAAGTTCTTCCCTGCCGAGCCATCTGGCGGTGTCGCAATGTTGAAAGCGTTGACGGCTGTTTACCCGGTTAACTTTATGCCTACAGGCGGTGTAAGCCCAGCGAACGTTGAGTCTTACTTAGCACTGAAATCAGTCGTTGCCTGCGGTGGAACTTGGATGGTACCGACAGACAAAATGGACAAGGGTGATTGGGATGGAATCGCAGAATTAGTCCGAGCGGTCGGCTCCAGATAGTTCGATAGAGAGATACATAGCTAGAAAATGAAAGGGCCAGCTGACACTGGCCCTTTTTGTGGCTGCTTCAAACGATGTAGAGGTTACTCGTTACCAAGCAAAGGTTTTAATGACGTTTTGCTTAGTGATTGGGTTATGCGCGATGTCTTGATTTATCTTATCAAGAAACGGCTTACGAGCCTGAGGCAACATGCCACGCATTGGTGAGATGTTATTGCCGTGGTCACCCCAGTAGTAGCAATCGAAATCTTCTAGGTTTTCGAGCAAGTATTTTTCTTCTTCCAGAATCTGCAATGGCGTTGGTAAAACAAACTCGCCACGGTTTACTTCTTTTTCCAATACCGATCCCGGTTGAACGGCTAAAGCCATCGGTGCAATCGCATCTGGCTGCATGATGTTCAGCAAGCTGGTGGTATTAATCGCATGCTCGACAGAACGCTCTTTGCCGCCAAGGCCAAAGATGAAAGAAGCCAGTACCTTGATGTCTGCTTCACGGGCTAGGTTCATACCTTCAATTGCATGCTCACGCGTCATGCGCTTTTGAATGCGTTCAAGCACAATTGGGTCACCGGACTCCAAGCCTGAATAAGCCATGCTTAAACCTGCCGACTTAATCTCTTTTAATTCAGACAAGCTCTTACGACGGAAGTCATTAAACCCTGAATACAGAGAGATGTTCTTGATCTCTGGGAAGGTGATCTTGATGTAATCCAGAATCGAAATCAGTATCTCGGTTCTAATCGCCATCACGTTACCATCGACCAAAAAGATTGATTCAACATGTGGGTAGATTTTTCTCGCCGCATCAATATCTTCAAAGATGTCTTTGATGTCTCTTACTTTGAAACGCTTATCATCAAACATCGTGCAGAAGGTACACTGGTTATTACTGCACCCCAATGTTGTCTGGATGAGTACGCTCTCTGATTCCATCCAAGGACGATAAACTTTACCTTCAAAACGCATAAATGCTCCTCGGCCGTAGCCTGTGTTGTTTCGACGGGGGCAAGTTTAGCAATCTGCATCTTGGGTGATAATTGGGCAAAGCGGGGAATCAGTATTAAAGAAATCTTAATAATCGAAAGAGCGCGCAGTTCTTTGTCTGTATAGATAGAACTGCGGCTTGGATTGTGTGTGGTGGTGGGGGGGAGTGTTAGTGGTCGTTTTTTACTAATGAATGATCAGTGCGTAACGCACAGCTTTTCTTCGAGTAATTGATTAAGCACTGTCACCAGCTTGTGGTTCTTAGTGTTGTCTAATGCGTCGGCGTGCGGGTCTTTGAACAACCCAGAATCATTATCAAAATATTGACCAGAAGCGTTGGCAAACTCATCACTGAGCGCAGCACGACAAAGAATATCGGCTCCAATCGCAAGGTCGTTGCCATCAACGCCATAAGCATCTTTCACTAATTTACTACCAAGGAAAGAAGCTGGGTTTACAGGGATAATTGCGGTGCCTTTGTCTAAAAGAGTATTGGCTAATTCGATGGACCACATCGTTAGCGCCAGCTTACTTTGCGCGTAAACCGGACCATCAAGTTCGCCCGCATTCGGACTGATTAATGCATCTAGATCTACGGGTGCTTGGGCTGCTGAAGATAGGTTGACGATACGACCTGTCGCATCAAAAAGAGGAAGCAGCTTTTGTGTCAGTAGATACGGCGCAATGGTGTTTACGACAAAACGCACATCAAGATTGTCTGGAGTGGTGATGTCCGACACTTTATACACACCTGCGTTGTTAATGAGTATATCGAGTCGTTTGTGATCGCTTTTGATTTGGGTTGCGAGCGCCTCAACTTCAGAGAGCGTCGATAGGTCTGCGATGTAGCTTTCGATGATTGCATTCTTAGACAGGCGAGACAGAGCGGTCACGACTTTATTGACCTTAGCTGGGTTGCGGCCATGAATTAGAACATGGTGCCCTTGCTGCGTTAGTGCTTTTGCGGTCTCTAAACCAATGCCATCCGTGGCACCTGTGATCAGAATTATTTTTTGCATATTCCGTCCTTCAAAAAATAGTTTGAACAACGTTATAACAAAGATTAATGACACATAGTTGCATTTGGCTCACAAGCTGAAGACTCAAATGTGAGTCTATGGGGCAAATAATGACCATTTTAACACTTGGTGGTTAACCGTTGGCGTTTAACGATTAAGTAAGACAATGGGTCAGTTTGTGACTGACCCAAATTAAGAGAAGTGACCGAGTTATTTGATGTCTTGAACGTTCATAACCAGAGTTTCCCAGTTACGTTGGTTTTCCATATCGTGCTCTAGGCCTTGCTCATCGGCAATTTGGAAGCGCTTAACCGCAGGGGTTTTGCTCGTAGCTTGATACAACCAATAAGCTTCCGCTTTGAGTGCTTCGGCTTCGTCAGCATCAAAGTCTCTTGCCCTTGAACATTCACAGTACCGAAGTCAAAAGTGACGGTAAGAATCCCATCCTCGGCTTGAGCTTTAAACGTTGTATAACCTTGATATACCATTTCCATATTCCTTCTGAGAGATTTCATTTCAGCCTATTCAGTGTGAATGCGACCTAAATTCAGGCTAGCGAGGAATGTTCGAACCAACAATTAACCATTAAACGAAACACTATTAACGAATTATTAAGAGTGTTGGCGCGTTTGATAATTTCAATTTATTCAGTGTCTTAGATGGATACTTTAACGTTGAAGGTATCTTGCTAATTCGATTGTCAACGAAATCTAAAAACTCATTCCTTGTCTGGCGCTCTTATCCTTTTCATTTAGCTTCGTATACTGCTCAACTAGGTAATTAGCCCCAAGGTACAGACAAGAGTGAACCGACTTATGCAGATGAGATCCGCGACTTTGAAAACCATTATTGAGAAAACGCTGCCACTGACGCTGGGTGTGTTTGCGATCATGATGGTTCAATTGGTCGATTCGATCTTTATTGGTCAGCTAGGGGTGAATGAATTGGCGGTTCACGGTATCACCTTGCCATTTCAAGCGGCGTTTACCGGGGTTCAAGTGGGCATCGGTGTGGCGGCAACGTCCATTATTTCTCAAGCGGTAGGGGCAAAAGAACAACGTAAATCTACTTCAATTGCGACGCTGTCGGTTGGATTTGGAGTGTTGGTGATTGCTTTGATCTGCATAGGGCTGATTGTTTTTAGCGATTCTGTTTTTGCGTCGTTTGTGAATGATGTCTCTGACGCTCAATACCAATCCATGCTGTCTATTTTTAATGTGTACTGGCCACTGTGGTTGTTCAGTGCATTGATGGTGGCGGTGCTTTATCTGGCCACCTGCGTTTATCGTGCCAATGGCGATACCAAAACAACCGGAAGCATGTTCTTGGCTGCTAGCGTGATTAACCTAATTCTCGACCCTATTCTGATCTTTGGATTGGATATGGGCATCGCAGGGGCGGCGATCGCATCGAGCATTGGCTACGCTTTCGGCGCAATCTACATGCTAATCAAGTCTCGCGGCAAAGGTTGGTTTGGCTTCAATGGCGCGTGCAGTAACCGAATCAAAGGCTACAGTTTTGAGTTATTCAAGACGGTAATGCCAACCACTGCGAATCAGATATTACCTGCGGTCAGCGCGTTCTTCTCAATGCTATTGATTGCGAGAATCGGAACCGATGAGATGGCTTTTTGGAGCTTACTCGCCCGTGTTGAAAGTTTTATGCTGGTGTTTTCTCTTGCTCTGACGATGTCTATCCCGCCTATGATTGGTCGTTACCTAGGGGCGCAGCAGCGATGCAAAATCCCTGAGCTATTGAATACAACAGCGAAGTTCTTATTGGTTTTCCACACCGTGATGGCAACATTGTTGGCGCTGTTTAGTGGCTGGATTATTCCTGTTATCTCGGAAGAACAAAGCATACGCAGCTGGTTTGAAGTGACCTTGTTATTTATACCGTTCAGCTATGGGCCGCTTGGGCTTTGCATGTTGGTTGCGTCGGTCTTTAATGCCTTGGGTGTGCCGCGTAAAGCTTTGAATGTCTCTTTCCTACGCTTGTTTGTTTTCTACATTCCCGCTTTATGGATCGGCTCGATAACCGGAGACATGGTCAATGCGGTTATTGCTGCGACAGTCGCCAATGTTTTAGCGGGCGCTTTTGCATGGTTTAAGCTTAATGCCTATATTAAAACTCACATTATTCCCCGTGCCGCTGCGGCCAATAAGCAGCGTGTACTCAGCGCAGGCTAGCCATTATTGATGAACATTGAACATCTAAAATTGTTTGTGCGACTCGCGTCTACGCACAATATAGGTCAAGCAGGACAAGAGCTTGGGTTGTCACCTCCGGTAGCCAGTATTCATATCGGAAAACTCGAAGAGAGCCTAGGTGCTATCCGCGTCGATCACGGTGAAGCGGTAAGGGATGTATGTGTCGATGGCTTGGGCATTGCCATGTGCGCGAGTTGGATAGCATACAAGCAGCTCGCGGAAGGTTCGCTGGTTGAGGTGTTGCCGGATTACCCTTTAAAGGATGAGGCGGCTATCTGGGCGGTATACCCGAGTGCTCAGTTACTTGCACCAAAGGTGCGCGTATTTATCGATTACTTTGTTCAATATTATGGTTCACCTTCTTATTGGGATTGCGACGTAAACGGGCAAACTCAATAGCGATTCAGAAGCATATATTGAGAACAAATAAGAAAGCCCCAACCAAAAGGGAGGGGCTTGTTTTTATGTTCTTTATAGAACGTTTTTCTAGCTAACTGCTGTTGTTTTTATTTAGTGTATCCGGCGTTTAATGAGCGTGTACCGCTGAATCTTGGTATAGCTCTGCATCAACTTCTTCGCCTTTACTTGGGCGCGGTACAATCTCAAAAGAGGTGTCAGCTTCTGTCAGTGAAGACAGCAGTTTGTTAAGTGATGTCTTATCACCTTTCACGCCTGCTTGTCCGTCTTCTAACAGTTTTCCAAGGCTTGTTTTCTTAAGCACGATGTCAGACACGTCAGACTTATTGATGATCAGTGTGGTATCGGCGTCTTGCAGCTCGTTCACTTGAATGTTGTTCAGGTTACCGTTAGACATCTCAACGTAGTAGAACTCTTGCACGTCTGGTAGCTGAATATTCAACGTAAATGGTGTTTCTTGTGCTTTTAGCGAATCCACTTTAACTGCTAAGTAATCCAACAAGTTCTCAATGGTCATGTTCGCTAACACATCCGGAGATGCAGTTTTTGGTGCGCCCGGTTGTGTGCCAATGCGAAGCTCTTGAGCGCCGGTTAGGTAGATGTTTCTCCAACCTGCACCTTCTGATTGATAACCCAACTGCTCGTATGTATCTGCCAATAAGCCACGTGCAACTTTGTTCTCTGGTTCTGCTTGAATCACCTTATTCAGTGCTGTTGCAACGAAGCGATATTCACCTTCTTGGAAGTCTTGCTGCGCTTTTTCAATCACAGCGTCGCTGCCGCCCATGTATTCAACAAACTTCACTGACTCTGGCTTGATTGGTAGTGGATTTAGGTTAGCTGGGTTCATGTCGAAGTAACCAAGATACATGTTGTACACCGCGCGGGCGTTGTGAGAGTAAGTACCGTGGTAACCGTTGGTGTGCCAAGACTGTTGAATGCTGTCTGGCATGACCTTGTAAATCTCGTCCCCGATGTCTTGTAGAACCACACCGTTATTGGCTAAGCGAAGCGTTTGGTTATGAGTAAAACCGTAAGCGTCACGCTGCATTTTTAGGTAATCAGAGATCTCTTGTTCGCCCCAGATTGGCGATGAGTGAGACGCAAACAGCACCTCAGTATCTTCACCCCAAGTGACTAACATCTCGTTGATCTTCTTAGACCATTTCAAGCCGTCACGTACTTTAGCGCCACGCAGCGTGTACAGGTTATGCATGCCTTGGTAAGTCAGCTCGCCAGTCCAAAGTGCTTTCATGCTTGGAATATACGTCACCATTTCAGAGGCCGCTTCGGTACCTGAAGCATCCATGAATTGCATTTCTAGGCCGTCAATAACCAGAGTTTCAATCTCTTCGTTATGGTTCAGCTCGTAGTCTGGCAGTACGTAAGTAATGCTACCGGTTGATAGGCCTTTCGACAGTGCCGCATCCACAATACCGTGTTCGTGTCGGTTCAGGGTAGCGCCATATTGATATGCGGTACGACGAGACATTGCATTACCCGCCAATACGTTTTCGTCGACGATTTCTTTAGTAATGTTTTTCGAACCGTACACTTTTACATCTGGGCATGCGTCTTTGATTGCTCTTGCGCCACCAAAGTGATCAGCATGCGAGTGAGAGTAAATCATTGCAACGACTGGCAGTTCACCGCCATCAGGCACATTGTTTTTGAAGAATTTTAGAGATTTAGCGGCCGCTTCTTTGGTAAGAAGTACGTCATAAGCGATCCAACCGTTGTCACTACGAATGAAAGAGATAGACGCTAAATCCGCGCCTCGAACTTGGTAAACTTTACCCGGAACAACTTCATATAAGCCTTCTGCTGCTTGGTTCAATACCGCTTGGCGCCACAGTGAAGGGTTTACTGAATCTGGTGCTTGGTCTGCATTCGTCACACTTGGGTCGATAAAGTTAAAGCTATTGCGAATGATGTCGCCCGTCTCTTGGTCGAAGCTAGCAATAAGACCCTTGTTGTTATTGTCGAAAGCGCGAGTGTCGGCAAAGTTAAGTGTTTTTGCGAACTCTTGGTTTGCCTTAGTCGTCATCTCGGTTGCGCTTTTGCCACCTTGGTCGCCAATTTCGCTGAAGTGTGCGTGGTCATGGTTAGCTGCAACTGCAGGGAATACGAGCGAGATAGTTAGGAACAGTGATGCATTTTTGAACGTGCGTGAAGTCGTCATAAGAGCCTCTTCATTTCAGAATTTTGTTTCGTTGAGGCGATTATAGGAATAAGACATATAGCAAAAAATAAAGTAAGCTTTATTTAATACATCACGATTGGCTATGTATTGAATCATGCAATGGTTGGGCGACGAAGACGAATCCTGACCTATGATTGATTAAGACTACATTGACAGGGAGAGTAACGGTGAGCGACGTGGAAAAGTTGGATTTAAATCTATTGAGCGTGTTCTTAGAAGTGTATCGATTAAAGTCGATCACGCTTGCATCAGAATCGCTTGGTATGACTCAGCCTGGGGTTAGTGGGGCATTGAAGCGATTGCAATCTCAGCTTGATACAGACCTGTTTATTCGTGAAGGGCGTGGGATTATTCCGACTAACGCTGCGGTGCAATTGGCAGACCGAGTAGAGCCTGCTCTAGAAGGGATAAGCAGCGCAGTAAGCACTTTAAAGACATTTGATAATCAGCAGCATCATGTGTTTCGTATCCTGGTGAATGAGATTGGATTAACCAAGCTTCAACCTCTCGTCGAGCAAGATGAGACGTTGGGCAATATCTCGATTGAATTCAATATGGTGCCGAACAACGAAGAAGAATTATTGCAAGGCTTGAGCATGCAACAAGCTGATTTAGCGATTGATATCCATTACCCGCAAGTTAACGGCTACATGAAGCAGCCGATGATTGAAGATGAGTTGGTGCTGATAGCTCGAAAGGGGCATCCGAGAATCAATGGCTCTGTGACGCAAGAGCAATATTACAACGAAAAGCATGTTACTTTTAGAATGCGTCGAACCCGTTTATACACGGCAGATTATTTTACCAAGTCGCCACTGAAACAGAGAAAAGTGAGTGCCGAGTGTGACTCGCTGATGACCATGTGTGTGCTGGTATCGGGCTCAGATTGTGTCGGCAGTACATCGCGTGGTTTTGCCAATCAATTTTCCGAATCCTTCCAGCTTCAAGTCCTTGATCAGCCGTTTGAAATCTTACCTATGCAGCAATACATGATTTGGCATAAAAGAACCGATTTGAACCCTGCTCATCAGTGGCTGAGAAACAAGATTCAGCAATATATGGCTGATTAACGAGCCGCTCTTGCTGCTCGTTTCTGTTTGGCGCTCTCTATCATCTTAGAAGGCGTCATTCCTGTCACCAACATGGTGCCGGTGATAACCAGAATTGAACCAACAATCGTATTGATGCCAATTGCTTCATCTAAGAATAAGTTACCCCATAGAATACCAAATACCGGAATGATGAAGGTCACGGACAGGGCTGAAGGTGCGCCGAGTTCAGAGACGAGATTGAAGTAAAGTAGATACGCTAACCCAGTACATACCGCGCCTAATAAGACAACCGATGTAGTGATCGTAACGTCGGGTGTTTCTCTCATCGGAATAAAGAATACAAACGGCAAAACCAGCAATACCGCAGTCCACATGCTGCCATGAGCATTGTTGAATGCCTCAACTTTAGGGGCTTGTTTGGTATAGTTTGACGCTATTCCGTAGCTAAAGGCCGCCATCACTGCTGCAAAGATAGGAAGCATAGCCTCACGGCCAATGTTCATCGCATCCCAACCGACTAACACGCCAACTCCTGTTACCCCAATCCCAAGTCCCAATAGAACTTTCGCCTCGAGTGCTGTTTTGGTCCATATTGCACCAATGATTGCCGCCCATATTGGCGCGGTAGAGTTCAAGATGGCGAGTGTCGAGGCGTTAAGTGTCTGCGCGGCATAAGCGAAAAGCAAAAAAGGAAGTGTGGTGTTAAACAGGCCGAGAATGAAGAAGTGTTTTGCGTGATCATGAAAAGAGAGCTTCTTTTTTAAATAGAAAGAAACTAAAAGCAGAGTAAGTGCTGCAAACAGAACTCGCGCTTCAATTAAGACTGCGGGCCCTAATGGATTGGCGGCCATTCTCATGAAAAGAAACGAGCCTCCCCATATAGCCGCAAGTAGTATCAGTTTTAAAAAGCTCACAGTTTGAATCTCAGATTGTGTAAAACCTGACTATGGAGGAAAGATAACTATTACACAAACATAGATGCCAATACTGTGCAGTTATGGACATAAAATCGAGCCCGTTAATCAGGAACAATTTCGATGAATTTCGTTCTGTTTATTGTTCCTTATTTGATGAGTAATCTAGCGTTAGACATCAAACTTAGGCAAACAAAATGAAGATTGAACACATCGCAATTTGGACCAAACAACTCGAAGTACTGAAGCGATTTTATGAAGATTATTTCGGCGCGACATTGAACTCAAAATATCACAACCCAACTAAAGGGTTTTCTTCATACTTCCTCTCGTTTGATACGGGAAGTCGTTTAGAGATTATGGAAATGGACTCTGTCCCTGAATCGAAAGACTACATCTATGACCAGTTCACAGGCTTCATTCACATGGCGATATCATTAGGTTCGGAACAGGCGGTCGATCAACTGACTCAACACTTGGTCGAAGACGGCTATGAGCGCTTAGATGGCCCAAGAAGAACAGGCGATGGCTATTATGAGAGCTGTGTACTCGATCCGGATGGTAATCGTTTGGAACTTACCGTTTAATGTAGAGACTTAATTGAGTTACTCATCTACTAACGGAACTGAGGTATGACAATGATGAAGCTTGCTGTGACTTTCCTTTTTAGTCTTGGGCTTATGGGATGTGCTACCTCAGAACCGGTGTATGAGCAGGAGGCGGACTCAAAGCCTGAACCATCACAACCCATAGGTTACCTCGGTTTTAAAGCTCACCAAGAGTGGGCGATTCAATTCAATGATTGCACGGTCTACGATTTAATCGGTGCACAACCTTACCAGTGGTTTGATCGCACTTCAGCCTCTGTGAGCTGTTATACGTTTAAGCCAAACGATGCCATCGAGCCTTTATCTGTCTATGCCGACGCAAACTTCGACAGCAATAAGCTAGCCCCGATTAACCTATTTCAAGAGCTGCAGGTATCAGAGTCTGGCTGGGGCAAGTTTCCTGCCGTCTATGAGACCAACGGTACCAATTGGCTGAAAGTCAAAGAGGGTTGGATTCACCTCACTTTAGCCGATCAGACACTCGTTCAGTTCTACCCTGGCACTCAAGACCAATCTGGCAAATCACTGCATGATCAGTATTTTGAACAGCATTGATCGTAATGCTGACTGTTGATTAGTCTTTAGATTGATCAAAAAAGATCTTTTAACTGTTGCTGAAACCGGTTTCAATCTGTATCTTTGCTTTTATTGAAATCGATTTCAGAGTTGTAATTGCAGCTCAAATTCTGATCTTTTTCACGAATAACTTGTAGTGAGTAATGGTATGAACAACGAATTTTCGAACGATTTTTTATGGGGCGGTGCAGTAGCAGCGCATCAACTAGAAGGCGGCTGGGATGCGAATGGTAAAGGTGTCAGTGTTGTTGATGTATTAACAGCGGGCGCTCATGGTGTACAACGTCGAATCACCGATGGCGTGATTGATGGCGAAAACTATCCTAACCAAGTCGCAGTGGATTTCTACCATCGCTACAAAGAAGACATTAAGTTATTCGCTGAGATGGGCTTTAAGTGTTTCCGTACCAGTATCGCGTGGACGCGTATCTTCCCAAATGGCGATGAAGCTGAACCGTGTGAAGCGGGTTTAGCGTTTTACGATGATCTGTTTGACGAGCTGTTGAAATACGACATTCAGCCTGTGGTAACACTGAGCCACTTTGAAATGCCTTACCATCTAGCTAAGGAATATGGCGGCTGGATGAACCGCAAAGTGATCGACTTCTTCGTTAAGTATTCAACTGCAGTGATGGAACGATACCAACACAAAGTGAAATACTGGATGACGTTTAACGAGATCAACAACCAGATGAACACCTCGGCAGACATCTTCGGTTGGTTATGCTCAGGCGTGAAGTTTCCACAATGCGAAAAGCCGCAAGAGGCGATGTATCAAGCGGTTCACCATCAGTTTGTTGCAAGTGCTTTGGTGGTTAAGAAAGGTCACGAGATCAATCCAGATCTTCAAATCGGCGCAATGTGTGCGATGGTGCCTTTCTATCCTCGTTCTTCTAAACCGGAAGACATTATGGTGGCACAACAAGCGATGCGTGACCGTTACTTCTTCTCAGATGTGATGGTTCGCGGTCATTACCCAAATTACGCTACGCGTGACTGGGCAATCAAAGGCTTCAACATTGAGATGCAGCCTGAAGATGAGCAGATCCTAAAAGAAGGTAAGGCTGATTACTTAGGCTTTAGCTACTACATGTCGAATACCTTGGATTCTTCTTCTCACCAATCTACAGAAGAAGCGATGGACGGCGGTCATGAAAATTCGGTCGATAATCCGTTCATCCAGTCTAGCGATTGGGGCTGGCCAATTGATCCGACGGGTTTGCGTTTCTGTTTATCGTCTCTGTATGAACGTTATGAAGTGCCATTGTTCATCGTTGAGAACGGTTTTGGCGCGGTTGATACCATTGAAGAAGATGGCAGCATTAATGACGATTACCGCATTGCTTACCTTGGCGACCACATCAAAGAGATGAAAAAAGCCGTTTCGATTGATGGTGTTGATTTGATGGGCTATACCCCTTGGGGCTGTATCGATTTAGTTTCGTTCACCACGGGCGAGATGAAAAAACGCTACGGATTCATTTACGTAGATAAGCACAACGATCAATCTGGCTCACTAGAACGCAAGCGCAAGAAGTCTTTCGAGTGGTATAAATGTGTGATTGCATCTAACGGTGCCACTATTTAGAATGCATTCCCCAGCGCAGTTATGTGAACTGTGAGCTGTCATTTTGCAATGAATTAGTCGGCCTATGTCGGCTAATTTTTTATAAAGGAAAAGAAGCGAATGGTAACCATGCTTGATGTCGCAAACCGCGCAGGCGTATCTAAATCGACCGTTTCTCGTGTCTTAAATGGCAAGAACATCGTGCGCCCAGATGTGGTGAAAAAGGTATTTGATGCGATTCAAGAAACAGGTTATCGACCGAACTTGTTGGCTCAGCAATTGGCGACCAAGAAGACCAATTTCATCGGCTTTGTAATTACCAATGAGTTGTTCAATGGCCCTTACTTCTCTTCCTTGATGTATCACGCGGCTTCTTATAGCGAAAAGTCGAATCACCAATTGGTGATCACCGATGGCAAACACAGCGCTGAAGACGAAAGAAAGGCGATCAATTTCCTGCTGGATATGAAGTGCGCGGGCATCATCATCTATCCGCAATGTTTAACCGAAAGCGAGATAGCTCAGATCATCGAAAGCACTGACACTCCGATTCTGGTACTCAACCGAGAAATGCCGTCGAAGCCCAATCATGCTATTACCACCGACCATTATCAGAGCGCTTGTTTGATGGTTGAACACATCATCGAGCAGGGTCATACCGATATTGCAGTGATTCGTGGTAAAGCCGGTTCTTCGACCGATGAGCTGCGTTACCAAGCCTATCAAGATGTGTTAACTAAACATGGTGTTGCATTGGATGAGTCCAACGTTGTTCAAGGTGATTGGACGATGGAGAGCGGTTATCACGCGGCTCAGGCTTTGGCAAAAAGCAGAACCACATTCACTGCTATCTTGTCTGAAAACGATGATATGGCGATTGGTGCGATTAAGGCGTTAACCGAACTTGGGTACTCATTGCCTCAAGATGTTTCGATCGTCGGCTTTGATAACAGCAAAGTGGGGGCGTTTTTAACGCCAAGCTTAACGTCTGTGAGTGTGCCATTAGAGCAAATGACGCAAAAGGCGATCCTGCAAATTGTCGGTGAAACAGAGCAAGCGACCACCATCAATACCACTGGTAGTTTGGTGTTACGTGATTCGATAGCGAAGCTAAATTAGCACTGTTCGAATTTCATATTTTACCTACAAAAAGTGACGAGATGCGCATCTCTTAAACCAAGCTCAAACACTCCTTATTCACTGTTATTTAGATGTGCGATATTGCGTTTTTGGTCGATGAATTGACCACCATTAGTTAAGTAATGTGAAGCTAGATAAGTAATATGAAAATAGCTAATTGATGTGAGAACAGGTAAGTAACGTGAAAACAGAAAAACAAAAAATGCTAGCAGGTGAACCTTATCAGGCTTGGGATAAAGAGCTTTATGCAGCTCGTATCGAATGTCGCAAGGTGCTTCAAAAACTCAATAACAGTATTCCTGGCACATCTGAATGGGAAGCAGCAACGCAAGAGCTCATTCCGGACTGTGAAAATGCGCATTTAGAACCTCCATTTCGTTGTGACTACGGCTCGAACATCAAGCTAGGCAAGAACTTCTACGCTAACTTTAACTGCGTGATTTTGGATGTGGCTGAAGTGACTATTGGCGATAATGTGCTGCTTGGTCCGAACGTTCAAATCCTGACTGCAGGTCACCCACTCGATGTGAAAGGCCGTGTAGAAGAAGGCGTTGAGTTTGGCACACCGATTAATGTTGGCAACAATGTTTGGCTTGGCGGTGGTGTAATTATCTGCCCCGGTGTCACCATTGGCGAAAACAGCGTGATTGGCGCGGGCAGTGTCGTAACCAAAGACATCCCAGCCAATGTGGTTGCAGTCGGTAATCCATGTAAAGTGCTGAAAGCGATCGATAACGAGTAATAATCAGATTGAATTGATAAAGCCCGAACCTAGGTTCGGGCTTTGTTTTTTCTATTCTTGCTAGATGCTAGATGCTAGATGCTAGATGGAACAGCTTGTTGTGCTTGCTTCTTATCTAACGCACCACTGAATCGAGTCAGAACAAGAGCGATCAAAACGATCACAGCACCTACCCAAGGGGTGTTCATTAATCCAGATTTCGCGACAATCAAACCACCGCCCCATGAGCCTAATGCAATACCGACGTTGAAGGCTGCAATGTTCAATCCAGAAGCGACATCGACGGCGTCTGGTGTGTATTTCTCAGCCAGTTTCACAACATACACTTGTAGTCCTGGAACGTTACCGAATGCGAATGCACCCCAAACCAAAATGGTAGCAACAGCTGCGTAAGGGTTTACTACGGTAAAGTTGAATACCACCAGTACTGCGGCTAAACCAGAGAAGATAACGGTCAACGCTTTAATCGGGCCCATCTTGTCGGCCATTTTTCCGCCCCAGATGTTACCTACCGCCACTGACACACCGTAAACCAACATGATGAGACTGATAGAGCTCGAATCAAACCCTGATACATTTTCCAGTATTGGAGCAAGGAACGTAAACGCTGTGAACGTACCGCCATAACCTAGTGCTGTGATAGCGTAAACCAACAGTAAGCGTGGTTGAGTTAGAACCTTTAGTTGTGCCGAAATCTTCGCCGCAGGTGGTTGCTTAAGGTTGCTTGGAACCAAGATAGCACTACCGATAAGAGCAATAAGGCCAAGCAGAGCAACGATCAAGAAGGTCGCTTGCCAGCCAAAGGTTTGGCCGATATAAGTGCCCAGTGGTACTCCAGTTACCAATGCAACCGTTAAACCCGTAAACATGATCGCAATGGCACTGGCTGCTTTATCTTTTGAAACCAAACCTGTCGCGATGGTCGATCCAATCGAGAAGAACACACCATGGGCAAGGCCAGTCAAAATTCGTGCGGCGATCAGCGTGTTATAGCCTGGAGCTTGCCACGCCAATAAGTTACCAATGACAAACAATGCCATCACGGTCAGCAACACCGCTTTACGATTCCATTTGCCGGTTAATGCCGTTAAGACTGGTGCGCCAATAGCAACGCCAAGCGCGTATAAACTGACTAATAGGCCTGCTGATGGCAGAGATACATTCAAGTCGCTCGCCATGGTAGGAATCAAGCCTACGATGACAAATTCTGTGGTTCCGATGGCAAAGGCGCTGAGCGTCAATGCAAGTAATGCTAGTGGCATAATCATCTCTCTTACTGTTCTTTGTTAAGTACCGAGCGCGATAAAATGGGGCAGCTTGTGACTGCAATAGGAGCGCTTCGTTTGATGGCGAGGATTATCTAGCAAAATATATTTGTGAAAAATGCCATCATTAACAAATAACCTTTGTGATATTTGCAATAATTGGAGGGTTAGCCGATCATTGGATTAAGCTGATGAGATCGAAAAGACACCGTGATTTGAGCTGTGATGAGCACAAGCGAGATGACATTAAACAAAATGAAGATAGCGAAGGAGCCTCATGTTAACCCGTTCAGATGATTTAGAAATGGTACTCACCGTTGTCGATGCTGGTGGTTTTTCTGCGGCGGCAGAGGCGCTGGATGTGCAGGTCGCCAAGGTGTCTCGCTCGGTGAGTAAGGTTGAGTTACAACTCGGCGTCTCAATATTCAACCGAACAACGAGACGCGTGGAATTGACGGAGGAAGGACGGCAGTTTGTCGATTCAGTCAGGGTGGGATTACAGATGATTCAGAGCGCGGAAGAAGAAATCGTGTCGCGCGGTGAGTTGCCAAAAGGTCGTTTAAGAGTCGATGCCGCCAGTCCATTCGTATTTCACCAACTAGTGCCGTTGGTGCAGTCATTCAAAGAGGCTTACCCAGACATTGAGTTGGAACTCACTTCCAACGAAGGCTTCGTTGATCTTCTCGAAAAGAGAACTGATGTTGCGATTCGAATCGGTAAGCTGTCCGATTCAACACTGCACGCTCGACCGTTAGGTAAAAGCTTACTCCATATTGTGGCGTCACCTGGTTATCTCGCTAAGCGTGGGTTGCCCACCAAACCTGAAGATTTGAGTTCGCATCAAGTTGTGGGATTTGCGGGTAACAAAGTGCTTAACCATTGGCCTTTGCCAAACCAAAGTGATGTCGCGCCTACTGTGACAGCCAGTAATGGTGAAACCGTGCGTCAACTAGCACTAGCTGGAAATGGGATAGCTTGTTTATCGGGGTTTATGGTGCAGGAAGATATGGCTGCGGGTCGCCTAATCCCTATTCTGGAACAAGACAAACTTGCCAACACAGACCGAGAGCGAGTGAATGCGGTTTACTACAAGTCGTCATCGGTCTCTAAACGTATCTCGGCGTTTATCGACTTTATTCTGCCCCGTTTGAAGCTCTAACTAAGGCAGCTGACGATATCCGCATAAATGAAAAAGCCCCGCTGACGTGCAGCGGGGCTTCCAAATCGAACTCGATAGCTTGTCAGTGTGCTTTCTAGTAACAGACTACAGAAACTGTACTTAAGCGATCTTAGTCATCTCGTTAAGTGTAAATGACGTAACACTGCCTTCGGTTGCTGCCATGTATTCAGCAAGGTGAGTATTACCCATGTGTGTTTGCCAAAGTTCACGTGATGTCCAGTTTTCGTAGAAAGTGAAATGTGCTGGGTTTTCATTGTCTTGGTGAAGGTCGTAGTTGATGCAGCCTTCTTCAGCGCGAGTAATATCAATCAGCTTTAGCAGCTCTGCTTTAACCAATTCAATTTTGTCTTCGTTAGCGACGATGTTTGCGACGATAGTTAGTTGAGTCATGTTGGTACCTATATTGTTTTTCACCGAAATGGTGATTTGTCTGTGTTTACAGTGCCACTCTTTGTTCATTGAGCTGCAGTCTGTGTCGATGGATAAATAATAGTGGGAATATTTGAAACGATAAACAGTGCTACATTTGAATTATTGTCAAAAAATAATTGATAATAACTTGGGTATTATGTGCTACTAGGCGTAGGTGAGGAGTATTTAGAAGCCGCCCGCCCACGCATCAAAATCGTCAATGTTGTCGAGCTCTTCTTTAGTTCTTGGGGCTGGGTAATAAGGCAGAGCCAATCTTTGAGTGGAAGGTTGCAGTTCCCAATCGGGTGTAATCTTGAGTCGGGTTAATTCATCGTTGAGGCGCACAGACATATAGTAGCCATCGGCATGGGTATTGGCGTAACTCGCGATTGTGGCGATATCTCCAGAAGGTAACTTTACATCTCGGCCGAGCGGGTAGAGTTGGTGTAGCGCAAAGCTGACTTTAGGGTCTTGCAGTTGAGGTCGTGCGAGGCTTCCAACCCGCGAGGAATAATCCACTCAAGCTATCTTGGAATGGTTTACCTATTCGATTGCCTTCATTACTAATGAATTGAACTGTTAGTTTATCTCCTGACTCTTCCAGAATTTCTAAAAGCTGTTCACCAGTGCGATCGACCAAGAGCTTCATAATATCCAGCTACCATCAAGAATGAGAGACGATAAAGGGTACGTAGCGTGAACAATGTTTTCGGTGTTGATCCTTACATGCCCTTAGATCAACAACAGCTTTAGCGCTTACGTAAGTAATGCGTTTGCACAATCTCATATAAGTAAGTCGACACGCCTGTTAGTGTGAAATCAAGCGGTGAAACTAGATCTCCAAACAATGGTGAAGCATCACCCAGACCGAATAGAGCTCACCATTGACATGGTCGAAAAGCCGCTGAGTTTATACTGTTTGGCACTCACCCAACTTAAGTGATTTGTGGGCCAATTTACCGACCTTTAAATTTATACTGGATAATTACCTATAAATTTCAGGCTTTAGCAGTAATAATCAATGAATAGATCGGAATAGCTTGTTCATTGAAAAGCTGTACGGAAAGTTTCTAAAGACGCCATCGTGAAAAGGAAGTCAGATACATGCCTGTGCTCCAACGCATCAGTTTAACGTTAATCTTAATCGCCGTTTTAGGTGGGTGTTCTTCACTTCCTGAAGGCATCGATCATCCAACAGAACCGCCAACCTCTCCTGCACCTAGTTCTTTATCGGTTCTAACCAATGAATTTCAGCCTGAAGCTTTAGAGCAAGGCACCACTGCGGTTCGTCTGCAAGAGTCTGGTTGGGATGCCTTGGCACAGCGATTAGCGCTGGTCGAAAGTGCCGAGCACACCATCGACATTCAATATTACATCTGGAACTCTGACGAATCGGGCAGCTATCTCGCTAGCCGTTTATTAGCAGCGGCCGAGCGCGGTGTGAAGGTTCGCGTAATGCTGGATGATATCAACCTCAACGAACGTGAAGGGTTGCTGTCGGCACTGGATGCACACCCGAACGTCGAGATTCGTATCTTCAACCCAACACCAACACGCCGCGGTTTCAGTAAATGGCTGAGCTTTGTCGGCGACTTTTCTCGTTTAAATCGCCGTATGCACAATAAGTCGTTTACCGTCGATGGTACTTTGTCTGTGGTGGGTGGACGTAATATTGGTGATGAATACTTCGACCTTTCTGATGAAATCAATTTCCGAGACCGCGATGTATTAGTCATGGGCTCGGTAGTTAACACCATCCAAACCAGTTTTGTTGAATACTGGAACAGCCGTTGGTCTTACCCTGTCGATATGCTGGGTGATGACGAGCAACCTGATCTCTCGAAGATAGATAATATTGTCGTTCCGCATTATCAAAATTACCCGGAATTGCCACTAGATCGTAAGGCTGCTGATAGTTTGCTGAAAGAGGTGATTGGTGAGATGGCATGGGTGAATGCGCGTTTTGTTTACGATCAGCCTGTTCCTGATGATTTAGACAATACCGATGAACCGAAAGCGACCGCGATTCTTCTAGGTAAGTTAGCGAGTGAATCGAAACAAGAGATCTTATTGGAATCGGCTTACCTTGTATTCGATGATGGTCAGCTTGAAGAGTGGCAAGTGTTGAACAATAAGGGCGTTGAGATAAAAGCGGTAACTAACTCTATGGCCTCTAATGATCTGGTGACTAATCATTCTGCTTATGCGGGCAGACGTTACGATATGTTGGAGCATGGCATCGATCTGTTTGAGCTAAAACCAGAATCTAAGTTGTGTGAAGCATCGACTCAAGACGCGTCTAAATGTGCGCCTGAGACAGCCTATGGCTTGCACGCTAAATCAGTCGTATTCGACCGCAGCATCGCGAGCATCGGCTCATTTAACTTCAACTTGCGCTCTACCTACCTCAATACTGAATCGGTTTTGATCATCGAAAATAAAGAGATTGCTGAAACGTTAGCAGACACTATTGAGCAAGCAATGAGTGAAGATAATAGCTGGCGCTTGGAATTGGAAGACGGTGATGTGTATTGGTATTCAGGCGATCAACGTTGGGACAGCGAACCTGACACTGGTCAATGGGAACGAATGCAGTCAGGCTTCCTACAGTTGTTACCGATTGAGAAATATCTGTAAGCTAGCCGCCTCCGGATAAATAAAAATGTCAGCGTATATTACGCTGACATTTTTGTTTGTACTGCTGTTTGCTGTGGTTTGTTGCAAGCTCTTAACGGCTTAATGGCTTAACGGCTTAACGGCTTAACGGCTTAACGCTTGGTCAGCTGCTTGCTGTTCAAGTAAGGCAGGATATGCGGGCGAGATTCGCCAGACAGCTTTTGCGTGATCTGCTGTGACCAACTGCTCTGTTTTTGGTTGCTTGAACGGCTTGCGTAGTAGCTTTGCATCGAATCATCGTAGCTGGCAATGTCATCTAGGCTCAGCGGTTGGTATTGGTTTTCGTGCATCACCACGTGAGCTGGAAGGCGAGGCTTGACCTCTGGTTGCTGTGCCGGATGACCTAAGCACATCCCAAACAACACGGCGGTATGTTGTGGTAGTTCTAACAGTTCATCGACTTGTTGTGCGCTGTTACGCAGCCCGCCAATGTACACGCCACCTAAACCTAGAGACTCAGCAGCCAACATGCAGTTTTGCGCCATGATGCCAGAATCGACAGCGCCAATCAGGGTCAGTTCAGTAAAGTCGGTTTTCACTTCAGGGTTGATTTGAGCGTGGCGTTGATAGTCGATACAGAACACCAAAAACTCAGCCGCGTTCTCCACGTAAGCTTGATTGCCTGCGTATTCGGCTAGCAGTTTACGCTTCTCTTTGTTTGTCACTCTCACGATAGAAACAGCCTGCAGTAAGCTCGATGACGAAGCCGCGAGACCAGCCTGAATAATCACATCAAGTTGTGCTTTTTCAATCGGTTGATTTGTATATTGACGAATGGAGCGGTGCCCCAGAATAGTTTCAATCGTGCTGTTCATAACTCTCAGACAGTCCTTGTGATGATGGCGTAGAGAATCACAATAACGACAATTACCATGAGCGTAAAGGGCATTAGAGCCTTTCTGGTTGACATATTTCAGCAGCGTCAGCCCAGTTTTTGAGATTCTATTTATAATCGATTAATGCCAGCTGCTATGCCGCTGGCATTTTATTATTGAGTGAAACTTGCTTCGAAATAGGCACCAAATGCTCAGAACTGTCGGATAAAATAGGGCATACTGGACTGAATATATAAACCAAAGAAAGTAACCACGCGCATGAATCCGATCTGCCTCAACGACCCTTTTTCTCTTCCTAATGGCCAAGTGATCAAAAATCGCCTGTTCAAATCGGCAATGAGTGAACAGCTAGGTGATAAACATCATAACCCTAAGCAAGGTTTAGTCACGCTTTACCAGCGTTGGGCTCAAGGAGGAATTGGCCTATCCATGACGGGCAACGTGATGGTCGATAGAGGTGCGCTTGGTGAACCTAAAAACGTTGTGTTGGATGAGCAAAGTGACTTAAGCGTATTTCGTGAGTGGGCGAAGGCTGGAACACAAAATGGTTCGCAGATATGGATGCAATTGAACCACCCAGGAAAGCAAATCCCTAAATTCTTATGTGATAGCCCGGTTGCTCCTTCGGCTATCTCTTTAGAGCGTGGATTAGAAAAAGGTTTCAATACGCCACGAGCTCTGACTGAGACGGAAATAATCGCAATCATTGATAAATTTTCGCTGAGTGCAAAGCTCGCAAAACAAGCAGGCTTTACTGGCGTGCAGATTCACGGTGCTCATGGTTATCTCGTGAGTCAGCTTTTGTCTTCGAGACACAATCAACGCCGAGACAAATGGGGTGGCTCACTCGAAAACAGACTTCGTTTCGTGCTTGAGGTTTATCGCGCGATTCGAAAAGAGGTCGGTGACGATTTCCCTGTCGGAATTAAGCTCAACAGCGCCGACTTTATGAAAGGTGGCTTCACTGAAGAAGAGTCGATGCAGGTTGTGCAAACACTGAGTGATAACGGTATCGACCTGATTGAGATCTCCGGCGGCACCTATGAAAGCCCATCAATGATGGGTTCAAAGAGCAAAGCTGAATCAATCAAGTCCAGCACAGTAAAACGTGAAGCGTATTTTATGGATTACATGGTTAAGGCGAGAAAACTCGTGAGTACACCGCTGGTGGTCACGGGTGGTTTTCGAACCGCGCAAGCAATGAATGAAGCATTAAACACCTCGGCGACCGATTTTATTGGTATTGCGCGCACAATGGCGGTTGATCCTGATTTCCCTAACAAGTTAATTGAAGACCCTAGCCACGGCATGCCACTAACGGTGCCAACCACAGGAAAGCCCGCATTAGACAAGATGGCGATGGTCGGGCTGGTTTGGTATGAACATCAAATGTGGCGCATTGCCTCTGGCAAGAATGCTGACCCTAAACTTAGCGCATTAAGCGTGGTGGTAAAAACAATTCTCAGCGCTGGCTGGCACGCTTTCAAAAAGCGCAGAGTGTAAGCAGTCATGGATTGATAAAGCAGAACTTTGAGGAATTGAAGTTCTGCTTTTTTGTTTGTCTCCTTTTAAGTTCTCGATAAATACATCGCAGAGCACCCTCAGCCAGCTTAGCTGTGGTACTAATCTAATACCAACATGAGCATTGGTTATAGTGTTCATAAGTGGCAAATCAGAGTAGACCAACTAGGATGAATTGAATTAAATCCTACAATTAATTCAACAACATGGTAGTTGCTATGAAGAAAATAACCCTCTTATCTGTCGCGATCTTATCCAGTCTCTCTTTCTCATCTTTTGCTAAAGATTGTGATCCCAACTTGCTGCCTTCTTGGAAGGACAGCGAGAGCAAATCCGCTATCGTCGACTTTGTTGGGCAAGCCACCCAAGCTGAATCTGATACCTTCGTTGCGATCCAAGATCGTATTGCTGTATTTGATAACGACGGCACGCTTTGGTCTGAAAAGCCATACTATTTCCAATTGGCTTTCGCGTTAGATCGAATCAAAGAGATGGCGCTTGAACACCCTGAATGGAAAACGGAAGCACCGTTTAAGTTCGTGCTTGAAGGTGACATCAAGAGTGTTCTAGGGAGCGGCGAAGAAGGTTTATTGAAAATTATCATGGCGACACACTCTGGTATGACAGTCGAACAATACCAAAAAGATGTTAAGCAATGGCTAGCTGCAGCGAAAGACGAACGCTTCAACAAAGCCTATACCGATCTGACTTACCAGCCAATGAAAGAGATGCTGACTTACCTTCAAGAGCATGACTTCAAGACTTACATCGTGTCGGGTGGCGGTGTTGACTTCATGAGAGTGTGGGCTCCTGATGCTTACAATATCCCGTCAGAACAGATCATCGGTAGCGCACTTAAATACAACTACAGCTACAACGACGGTAATCCGACCGTTACCAAAGATTCGTCCATTTTGACCATTGATGACAAAGCCGGAAAGGTCAGCAATATTCAGCATATTATCGGTAAGAAGCCGATTCTAACAGTAGGTAACTCAGACGGCGATCAAGCGATGATGCAGTGGGCAACCAGTCAACCAAACTCAATGGCGATGATTGTTCATCACACCGATGCCGAGCGCGAGTGGAAGTATGATCGTGAGTCCCATGTGGGTAAGCTTGATAAAGCACTCGACGAAGCGAACTCCAGAGATGATTGGACGTTAATCGACATGAAATCCGATTGGTGTGAGGTGTATTAACCCACACAAACATTCGGACAAAACAGCAAAGGCTCGGATGGTTCATTCGAGCCTTTTGCTAAATAGCGAAGACTTCGTCTCATTTTCAGCAAGATCGTACTATAAATTTTTAACGCATGACGCTTTAATCGGGATAGTCAGAAATTAAAGGAATAAAAAATGAAAACGATCGGTTTGCTTGGTGGTATGAGTTGGGAATCGACCATGAGCTATTACAAATCCATTAACGAAGGTGTTAAAGCGACGCTGGGAGGGTTGAACTCTGCAAAGATTTGTATGTATAGCGTGAACTTCGATGAGATTGAAAAGTTACAACACCAAGGCCGTTGGGCTGAGACTGCCGATATTTTAGCTGACGCGGCATTATCTGTTGAGAAAGGTGGCGCAGACTTCATCTTAATTTGTACCAATACCATGCATAAAGTCGTGCCTGAAATCGAACAGAAGATCACGGCTCCTATCTTACATATCGCTGATACTACCGCGCAAAAGCTGCTAGAACAGGGCGTAAAGAAAGTCGGGTTACTCGGCACCGCTTTCACGATGGAACAAGATTTCTATAAAGGGCGCCTGACTAACAAATTCGGTATCGATGTGGTGATTCCTGATGAGAGTGACCGAGAGAAAGTCCACAACATCATTTATCAAGAGCTGTGTCGAGGCCAAGTAAAAGAAGAATCTCGAGATGTATACCGTCAAATCATTGAGAAGCTAGGCCAACAAGGTGCAGAAGCCGTTATTCTGGGCTGTACTGAAATCGCCCTCCTGATTCAGCAGCAACACACTGATGTTCCCTTGTTTGATACCACAGCCATTCATGCAGAAGCGGCTGTACGTTTGGCGACGAGTGACTAACTTCTAGTTCTTATTCTTAGTTCCATAGCTGTCCTATTTTCGCTCTTGTACGATTTTCATTCGTTGAAGTGAAAGTTTTTTGTACAAAAGCAGGTCGTTAGTTAAAGAAGCGATGCTTTGTTCATTAACCAAGGCCTTATCGGTAGGTAAGGTTTTAGTTAATGACTGAGGTATCCGCGCTTTTAAGCACTATGCTTTAGTCATGACCGAAAGAGGATTTATTATGAAATGGCTTATCTTATCTGTAACGCTGTTATTCGTGGCAGGATGCCAATCGACGGGGTCTCAAGAAGCACAAGTCGGTGACGACATGAATCGAGTTCATACCCAAGGGTGCAGCAGCTAATCTTCTTTTGTGGAAACACATTTTCAGCTGCTCCGGTAGAGAGTTACCCCTACAAAGCCTTGTGTTGTCACAAGGCTTTTATTTTATACAAAATCTAAAAAATGATTCGACTATATCGCGAATTATCAATGAATACTGGTGTTGATAAACTCTGTTTTATTAAAGCACGCTCTCGTGCTTATAGACCGGAGAAACCAATATGAAATATGAGGGAAAAGTATATCGTCCATGGACAGAGGCGAAGAGCATTCTGATTCAAACCACTTTAGGTTGCAGTATCAACACGTGCACGTTCTGTAATATGTTCAGCGATAAACGATTCAAGGTTTGTGATATTGAGGATGTGTTTAAAGATATCGAAGAAGCTCGCCTGATTTATCCTTATGTTGAATCAATTTTCCTTATCGATGGCAACGTGATGGCCGCCCGCACGGATTATCTCCTTAAGATTTTGGATAAGCTTCGTCATACCTTTCCAGAAAGCAGAAAAGTATCGCTCTATAGTGGTTTGAACGATTTCCGTCGTAAAAGCTTGAGCGAACTTAAAGAGCTTAAAAGTGCCGGTCTCACTATGGCTTATGCGGGGTTGGAGTCAGGCGATGCGGTTGTACTCGACAACATCAAAAAGCGTATGACACCAGAACAAGCGCTCGAAGGCATGGCATTAGCCAAAGAAGCCGGCATTGAAACCTTACTTTCGTTTATCTTCGGCCTTGGTGGTCGCGATCGATCACGTGAACATATTGTCGAAACCACAAGATTACTGAATATCATGAAGCCTGAGCAGATAGCACCAATGGCGTTAGCCATCCAACCAGGAACCGTGATGGAACAAGAAGTAAAAGACGGTAAGTTCGTTATGCCGACGCAACTTCAGATCTTAGAAGAAGAAAAGTATCTGCTTGAGAATCTAAACATCGACACTTTCTATTGGGGTGACCATGGCAATAACATCGTGACTCAGAAAGGTTTCCTACTTGATTCAAGAGAGCAGTTCTTAGCCAAGGTGAATCATGCGATCACATCTAATCCAATGGCGAAGGATAGCGTGATTCAAACTTTTGCCTGGTAGGTAACTGATAGCTGAAAGGTCTCACTCAAAACTGAGACCTGTTCGCTGGATTCAAATCCAACAAGATAAAAGTAGTGCTTACGAGAATTCATGATTCTCGTGAGCCTATATCGTTACTGAGACAATTCAATTTAACACCCTCGATTTTGTAGGGGGATGTTGTAAATTTGTGAATCTGAATTGTCTATATTCTATGCTGTGTACTGGATCTCATTTGTCATTTGAGTCCCTTGCTAAGGTTAATAATGAATGTGTAATACCAATCACTTTAATCAACTTAAGAGGTTTCTATGCTAGGTGAAAATCATTCTCTTGTTCACGAATTTCCTGAAATGAAAGATAAAATTGCTGAGCTTGTTAAAACTGACGATGGCTTTGCAGCAGACATGAAGACGTACGACAACCTTGATAAAGAGATTCGTAAGCTTGAGCTGAAAGATTCACCCATTGATGACGGCTCGATGCACCAACTGAAACATGATCGTTCTGTACTGAAAGATGCACTGCATGCACGTTTAACTGGCTAGTGAGCGGGTAATTTTACTGACTAGCTAAATGGCGAATTGCAGACTTAGACAAAAAACTCCTTCGGGAGTTTTTTTCGTTTTGGCTCAATAGCATCCTCACAATTCAACTGAGTTAATACGTTGTATTGTTATGTGAATGACGCATAATGAGGGTTACTGGCACACGATTTTTAAGATTTTATTGGTAATCTCATGAATATTGAACACCTCAAATTGTTTGTTCGTTTAGCTTCCACACATAACATCAGCATGGCTGGGCAAGAGCTTGGTTTGTCTCCTGCTGTTGCAAGCTCGCACATCAGTAAACTGGAAGACAATTTAGGCGTTCGCTTGGTGCATAGAACCACTCGTAAGGTCTCTTTAACCGAAGAGGGGGAAGCATTCTTACCTCATGCTGAAGAAGTGTTATCGAGCGTCGATGCAGCCAAATCGGCGGTCGGTGTGGGTTGTGATTCTCCAACCGGAACGCTGCGAGTTACCGCATCTGCGTCTTTTGGACGTTTGCATCTTGTGCCTGCTTTGCCTGGATTCTTAGAGCGCTACCCTGGGTTAAAAGTCGATCTCAGGTTATCTGATTCGATGGTGGATGTTGTTGAGGGTGGCTTTGATATCGCAATTCGTATCTCGGAGCTGAAAGACTCGACACTGATCGCCCGAAAATTAGCGACAGACAAACGCATTGTGTGTGCATCGCCTGATTACTTAATCAAATACGGTAAGCCAGCCACACCTCAAGATCTTAACGATCATCAGTGTATTAGCCTAATTGGTTTAGAAAACTGGACCTTCAATACTGAAAGTGGGCCTAAGACGATTAAAGCATTGGGATCGTTCAGGGCAGATAACGGAGAAGCACTGCGTGACGCAGCCTCTGGTGGAATGGGTATCACGGTGACGTCGAATTGGTGTGCGTATGAGCAACTGAAAAGCGGTCAACTGATTCAAATATTAGAAGATTACCCATTAACCTCTGAGCCTGCGATTTGGGCGGTGTACCCAAGCACAAGGTTACTTGCGCCAAAGGTGAGAGCCTTCATTGACTACTTCTCTGAATATTATGGCAACCCGCCGTATTGGGAACAAACGTAGAGACAAACGTTGTACGAAAAAGCCCTGTGTTTCTAACTTAATTGATTAGAAAATCAGGGCTTTTTTATTGAGATTTGCAAATCAACTCAGCATGAGTCGTCGCAATTAAGAAAGTGTTGCTTTGATGATCTCTTCAATTTTAGCGACAACTTGCTGTGACTTATCACCGTATATCGCATCTGGGTGCGGGTTCGCAAACGTGTTGTTGTCGTTATCAAAGTATTGACCGCCCGCTTGTGCGAACTCATCAGACAATGATGCGCAAACTAGAATATCAGAACCGATGCTTAGGTCGCCGCCTGCAATGCCGTAAGCGTCTTTCACCATCTTGCTGCCTAGTAACGAAGCTGGGTTGACCGCAACCACCATTGGCCCTGTAGAACCTAACTCTTTTGCCATCTCGCGAGTCCACATGGTGATCGCAAGCTTGCTTTGTGCGTAAGCGTCGCCATCAGAAAGCGGTTTTTTACCTTCTAGCGCTTCGATGTTCACTGCTCTTGCGCCGCTGAAGATAGGTTCACTACTCGGCTAGATGCATCGAGTACAGGTAGCAGACGTTTAGTCAGGTGGTATGGTGAAATAGTATTCACAACAAAACGAACATCTAAACTGTCTTTAGTGATTGGGTTCGGAGTGTTGAACACACCTGCGTTGTTAATCAGTACATCAATCTTATCGTGCTCGGCAATCGCCTCGTCAGCCAGCGCATCAACATCTGCCAGAATGGACAGATCGGCCACGTAGCTTTGGATCTTCGCTTCCGTAGAGAGAGCGATAAGTTGCTGCTCAACGTCTTTAAGTTTGCTTGGGTTACGTCCATGCAATAAAACGTGGTGACCTTGTTGAACAAGTACTTTTGCCGTTTCGAAGCCGATACCATCGGTAGAGCCTGTGATCAGAATAACTTTTTGCATGGAATAGATTCCTTATTAAAGCGCTGACATGGTGAGCGTTTTTAAATGTGTCGTTTCATTGAGGTAAAGAATAGCAACCTTTTATGAAGTTGATAATCAACCGGATTAATAAAACACTATTTAGTTTTTGTTGAAAATGGGGGAGTGAACAAAGCCTCAGTCCGTGCGAAGGAGACGATCAATCGAGTTCTTAGGTCGGAATAGCAGGCAATAAAAAAGCTTAGCGCGGGGGACGCTAAGCTTCGTTGTTAAGTATGTTCTTGAACCATGCTTAGGCTGGTGGGGTTAGCCTACTTGAGAAAAGCTCACTACCTTGCTTTGTAGTTTCTCTTTCAGGTAATCCGTCACCGCTTGCTGCTCGGATTCGCTCATGTATAAGCCAAGTTTGGTTCTGCGCCACAAGATGTCTTCGTCAGTCATCGCCATCTCTTCATTAATCAAGTAATCGATTTCAACTTGATAAACGCCATGGGCTTCGCTTGAGAACTGGATGCCAAGGTCAGCTTCGCTATTTGCGCCTTCCAATAGTTTCCATGTGTAAGTACCAAATTGAGTCACGTAGCGAAGTAATAACGCTTCAGATGCCCAAGGGTATTTCGTGTGGATCATCTTCGCAAGCTGCTCTCTGCTGCAACTAAAGTTACCGCCTGGAAGCGTGTCGTTCGCTGTCCATGGTGCGCCCATGTTGGTTAGGTGTGGCTCAAGCTTATTAAGTGCCGCTTCGCCGAGCTTACGATAAGTGGTCAACTTGCCACCGAAGATCGAAAGCAGTGGTGCTTGATCAAGCTCTGCGTCCAATTCCAATGTGTAGTCTCGAGTGATCGCTTGTGGTGAATCTGATTCGTCGTCACAAAGTGGTCTTACGCCACTGTATGTCCAAACCACGTCTTCACGGCCAAGCTGTTTAACAAAGTGCTGGTTAACGATATCAATCAAGTAATCCACTTCAACATCATCAATTGCGACGTTACGAGGGTCGCCTTTGTATTCAAGGTCGGTAGTGCCGATGATCGAGAACTTATCTAGGTAAGGGATCATGAATACAATACGATTGTCTTTGTTTTGCAGAATATACGCTTGTGGTTCGTCGTGAATGCGTGGCACAACAATGTGCGAGCCTTTGATTAGGCGAATATTACGTGGTGAGGTTTGTTCTAAACCATCATCAAAGAACTGTTTCACCCAAGGGCCAGCAGCGTTGACCAATGCTTTTGCTTTGCGCTCAAAACGTTGGTTTGTCATCACATCAAGAATCGTTACGTGCCAAATGTCGCCTTCGCGGTGCGCTTTTTCAACTCGGCAGTAGTTGCGTACTTCTGCGTTGTTTTCTTTCGCCGCCAACACGTTCAGCAATACCATACGCGCATCATCTACCCAGCAGTCTGAGTATTCGAAACCTGTTTTCATTTCTGGTTTAAGCAAACCTGATTGAGCCAAGTTCACCGTTTTACTTCCAGGAAGCGTCGTACGTTTACCTAAGTTATCGTAAAGGAATAGGCCACAGCGGATCATCCAAGCCGGGCGTAAAAATGGTCGGTGCGGTAAACGGAAACGCATTGGTTGTGCAACGTGAGGTGCTTTTCTCAGCAACACTTCACGCTCAGCGAGTGCTTCCGAAACCAAACGAAATTCGTAATGTTCAAGGTAGCGTAGGCCACCGTGGATAAGCTTTGAGCTGGCAGAAGACGTTGCAGATGCGAAATCATTTGCTTCGTATAAGCCAACGTTTAGACCACGACCAGCAGCGTCTGCCGCGATACCCGCACCATTGATGCCGCCGCCAATAACGATTAAGTCTAGAGTTGAAGATGTACTATTGTTTGAATTAGTTTGTTGAGCACTCATGGTTTTGACCTCTTTCTGAGCGAACGAGCATTTTAGAACATAATTGAATCGTATATTAACTTTCGTTTGCGGTCATTTATTATTTTCGTTTATGCGCGTTTTATGTGATTTGCGCATAAAAAAACCTTCGCTTATGACAGCGAAGGTTCCAAATAACTCTCATTCGAGCATAGAAGTGATATTAATCATGTTCAAGTGCGACTTTCCAAGTAACAAAAAAGCCCATTATCGATAAAGTGATCTATCAATAATGGGCTCTTTTAATGAACATGATTTCTGAGCGTTTTTTTATTCGTCCGACGCTAGTGGTTGAGACGCGGTCTCGATCACTTCCAATGGGATCGATGAATCCTTGAGGATGTTCAGGATCTCTTCTGGTGGCTGTTTATTGGTAAAGACCATGTGTGCTTGAGAGATGTTACCCAGCTTAACCATTGCGTTGCGACCAAACTTACTGTGGTCGACTGCCAGGAAGATGCTGCGGCTGTTTTCGATGATAGCTTGCTTCACTCGAACTTCATGGTAGTCAAAATCAAGCAGTGAGCCGTCAAAGTCGATGCCGCTGATCCCTAGAATGCCGAAATCGAGGCGGAACTGCTTCACGAAATCGAGTGTTGCTTCACCCACGATACCGCCATCACGGTTTCTCACTTCGCCACCTGCCAAGATAACCTTGATCTCTGGGTTCGGAAGAAGGATGCTGGCAACGTTAATGTTGTTGGTGACGACTCTTAGCTGTTTGTGATTTTTATTGAGTGCACGTGCCACTGATTCTGGCGTGGTGCCGATATCAACGAACAGGGTTGCACCATCTGGGATGTGCTTAACCAGTTCGTCGGCGATCACGTCTTTTTCGTTGAAGTTAAGCGCTTTACGCGTGTTATAAGAGGTGTTTTCCGAGCTTAAAGGAATGGTTGCACCACCATGATAGCGACGAATTTTGTTGCTATCGGCAAGTTCATTGAGGTCTCGTCTGATGGTTTGTGGGCTGACATCGAACTTTTCAACGAGCTCTTCGGTGCTCACATATCCTTGTGTTTTTACCAGGTCTACAATCTGCTGGTGTCTTGGTATCTGCTTCACTTAACTTACCACTCCCTGCACGCTATGGGTTCTAGCGCGTCACAATCGAAAATATTAACTCGCGCTATTGTGCTCGAATTGATGAGGAGAGAGAAGTAATGATGGTAAGGAATTATGCCCAAAC
Source organism: Vibrio sp. 10N.261.51.A4 (assembly GCF_041471945.1). NCBI lineage: Bacteria > Pseudomonadati > Pseudomonadota > Gammaproteobacteria > Vibrionales > Vibrionaceae > Vibrio > Vibrio sp. 10N.261.51.A4. The sequence goes on along the minus strand of NZ_JBFRPJ010000037.1, from coordinate 12,662 downwards.
CGCAAAAACGTTGATCAAAACATGAAAAATTGGCTCCAAACGCAAAAAAGAGCACAAAATAGTGCTCTTTTTAGTTTCGTTTACTGAGGAACGAACAATTCAATCTATAAGAGAGTGATTATTCGAACGCTCGATTTTACTCTTCGTCGTCATCGTGCAGCTCAGACCAAACTTGTGCACATTTGATAGCACGCTTCCAACCTTTGTAACGGCGGTTACGCTTCTCTTCATCGTGGTGTGGCAAGAACGTACGGTCTAGTACTGCTTTGTCTTGAAGCTCATCGATGCTGTCCCAGAAACCAACTGCTAGACCAGCAAGGTATGCTGCTCCCAGAGCGGTAACTTCAGTTACTTCAGGACGGTGAACTTCTGTATCTAGCACGTCTGATTGGAATTGCATTAGGAAGTTGTTCGCTACTGCGCCGCCATCAACACGTAGGTTTGCTAGCTTGATGCCAGAGTCCGCTTGCATCGCGTCTAGTACGTCACGCGTTTGGTAAGCAATACCTTCCAAGGTTGCACGGATGATGTGGTTAGAGTTAACACCACGAGTCAGGCCAACAATCGTACCGCGAGCGTAAGCATCCCAGTATGGTGCGCCTAAACCAGTAAATGCAGGGACTACGTAAACGCCGTTTGAAGAATCTACTTTGGTTGCGAAGTACTCAGAGTCTTCTGCGCCAGCCAGTAGTTTCATTTCATCACGTAGCCATTGGATAGATGCGCCACCCATGAATACTGCACCTTCCAGTGCGTATGCAGGTTCGCCTTTAGGGCCACATGCCAGTGTGGTTAGAAGGCCGTTTTTCGATGTGACTTTCTCTTGGCCTGTGTTCATTAGAAGGAAACAACCAGTACCATAAGTGTTCTTAGCTTGGCCTGCTTCTACACACATTTGACCGTAAAGTGCAGCTTGTTGGTCACCCGCAATACCCGCGATTGGAATACGAGTACCGCCTTTACCACCAAGGTTCGTTTGACCGTAAACCTCAGAAGAACACTTCACTTCTGGCATCATTGATGACGGGATACCCATTTCATCAAGTAGCTTTTGATCCCAGCATAGGTCGTTGATGTTGAACAACATAGTACGTGACGCGTTAGTGTAATCCGTAACGTGAACACGTCCTTGAGTCATCTTCCAAACCAACCAAGTATCAACCGTACCGAACAGTAGTTTGCCAGTTTCAGCGTCTTCGCGAGCGCCTTCAACGTTGTCTAGAATCCATTTTACTTTGGTACCTGAGAAATACGGGTCAAGGACTAAGCCAGTATTGTCACGTACGTAGTCTTCTAGGCCACGTGCTTTTAGGTCTTCACAGATGTCTGCTGTACGGCGACACTGCCATACGATTGCGTTATAAACCGGCTTACCCGTTTCTTTGTTCCAAACAATGGTGGTTTCACGTTGGTTAGTGATACCAATGCCCGCTAGCTCATCGCTGCGGATGCCTGCTTTAGCAAGCGCTTCAACCAATGTAGAGCTTTGAGTTGCCCAGATTTCCATTGGATCATGCTCAACCCAACCGGCTTTAGGATAAATCTGAGTAAATTCGCGTTGAGAAGAGCTTACGATGTTTGCATCGTGGTCGAGGATTACAGCGCGAGAACTTGTGGTGCCTTGGTCTAGGGCAACAATGTATTTTTGCTCGGTCATGGTAAGAATCCTTTTTCTTTTGTTATTTATATTTTAGTAAATGTAGGGTCGCTTAGGAATTAAGCTTGAGCTTGTTCAGCTTCTTCTTCTGTTTCACATTGGTTTGGAATTGTGCAGCCTTGGCCTTCTACTGGTAGGTAAGCACCGATAACACGTGGGTACAACCAACCACCAAAACACGCACCAGCAATTGGAGCAAGAATTGGAACGATGAAGTAAGGAATATCACGAGCACCGCTTAGTGCGAAATCCCAACCTGCAAAGTAAGCGAACAGTTTTGGTCCGAAGTCACGAGCAGGGTTCATTGCAAAGCCAGTCAGTGGACCTAAAGAACCACCGATAACCGCGATAAGAATACCGATCAGTAGAGGGTTCATTGCACCGCGAGATGCGCCGTTGTTCTCATCACCTAACGCTAAAATGGCAAACATCAACACTGCAGTAATCACGAATTCCACAGCAAAAGCGCCGAAGAAAGAAAGTGAAGCATGTGGGTAAGTCGAGAAGATACCAGCAGTTGATAGTGCGTCTTGGCTGCTACGAACGAAGTTATGTGCGATTTCGTAGTCAGTAAATAGGTTGCTGTACAGGCTGTAAACCAATGCTGCAGAGCAGAAAGCACCAAGCAGTTGCGAAATGATGTAAGGCAGCACTTTTGCTTTATCGAAGCCATGGAACATGGCCAGTGCAATCGTTACGGCTGGGTTGATGTGTGCGCCTGAAACGCCGGCAGTACAGTAAATTGCAATCGCAACACCGAAGCCCCAGATGATGCTGATTTCCCATTGTCCGAATGTCGCACCAGTTAATACCAGAGCGGCCACACAGCCAACGCCAAAGAATATGAGTAATCCTGTACCGATAAATTCAGCCAAGCATTGCCCAAATAAAGAAGGGTGTTTGTTTGTTGTCATGTTCGAGTCCTTTTTAGTTTTGCTTATCTAGCACGTGTATTGTGCATATATTTGCGAACTCGAAAATAAACGAACATTAAAAGTGAGCGTTTGAGCATAAAATTGTTAATTAAAGTCACTTGAAATGTTAATCCGAACACTTTTGCTCGGAAAAGATGCTCGCATGAATGTCATTGCTCGAATTGATAGGTTGCGAAGCCGCTCAAACTACCTATATGTAAATGAATGCGCAACTGGTACGAGGAGTTTATGTTTGGATTTGTGATACTACTTCGTGAGTGGCGGATTATTAGACTTAATTAGGGAGGGCTGTGTGATGTTTTTGCTATGTAACAAGGGCGTTAACAAATGAGCTTATATGCATAAATGAATAAACTGCCAACTATGTTGTAGTTTGGCAGTTTTCATTTGGGTGTATGTTCTTGTTATACGAGACAAACTTACCGCTCTAAACCAGAGCTGCCACTTTTCCTTTCGCAACCAATTGATATCGAACCGAGTCATACGCCCAGTTGAACGCAATCGCGTAAAGTACGAAGAAAATAACTAGGCCGATGTCCATGATCAGTACGGTTAGGAAGTCGAGTTGTAGAGCCCACATCAAGACAGGTAGAGTCACTGTCATTAAGCCAAGCTCAAAACCTAATCCGTGCAGGATACGTGTTTTCGTGGTTCTTTTGCTTCGGTCTGCTCCGTAAATTTTGTCGTAGCCATAGTTGTAAACGTAGTTCCAAGCCATCGCTATCAATGATATTGCGAGCGCTAAGCCTGCCATTTCACCTGCGCCGTTTCCTGTAATATAGGTTGCAAGCCCTGCCATCAAAACCAAAGCAACCAATTCAAATAGCACCATGTGCAACATGCGTTCTTTATGTGACATTTTTCTAACTCTCTTTACGATTAAATAGCCGCCGATGGGCTAATGACTTGGCTAAATAATATCTACTTAAGTGATAATATAAAGATAGTTAGCATCACATATAGTGATAGTAAGTTTTGGGAGACACCGAATGTACAACATTGAACAACTGAAAATGTTTGTGTATGCCGTTGAATTAGGGTCATTTTCTGCCAGTGCTCGTCATTTGGGGAAGGTGCAGTCGGCGGTGAGCCAAGGCATCAGTAATCTTGAAATAGATTTTAATGTTGAGCTTTTTGATCGTTCGACTCGAAAGCCTTCACTAACCAAAGCGGGCGAGCAGTTATTTAAACAGGTGAAAGCGATCGTGCTTCAGGTTGAAGATCTGAATGTGACGGTTAGTGCGATGGGCAGTGGTGAAGAGGGGCTCATCAAAATTGCATTAGATGATTCACTATTGGTCCCGAATCTATCTAAGATCTTTAGTCAGTTCAGTCAACAATTCCCTGCGACTGAAGTGGAACTGGTTGCGTGTACCACGACAGAGGTCAATCCGTTAATTATCGAAGAGAGGGCCGACATTGGATTAATGTTTACTAACTTGGCTTTTGATGTCGGTTCTGAGCCTTGCTTTATCGGTCACTTACCGTTTATTGCTGTGTGTCATCCAAGTCATGCGCTCGCAAAAACAGGTGTGGCGAAACTCACTGACTTACTCCCGCATCGTCAGTTAATGTTGAGGGGAGACAAAGGCAAGGTGATGGATCAGTTTCCGCTGATTGCCGGAAAGGTATGGTGGTCAAACAGCTTTATCGTCATTAAAGAGATGATTCTTGGTAGCGATATCGGTTGGGCATACTTACCGAAACACCTTGTTGAAGAAGAGCTTATTAAACAGCGCTTGGTAGAGGTGAATGTGTCATTTGACCATAAAACTTGGTCGCCTCCGGTTGATCTTGTTCTGTCTAAAACACGCTCAAAAGGTCCTACATTACTTTGGCTTGAACAAGCATTGAAAGGCCTATTAGACGAAACTGAATAAAGAAAAGGCTCACCGTTTAACGTGTGAGCCTTTCTGTTCAAAGTGATGCTGCTTTTTGTTAGTTCTAGTTCTAGGTGTAGACGTAGATGCTATACGCTAGGTTTAACCGTCTGACCGTTGTAGTACTTGTCTTTCATCTTAAGCGCCACGTTCACAAGGTAAATCAGCACAGGGACTTCAATCAGTGGACCGATAACGCCTGCAAACGCTTGGTCTGAGTTGATACCGAATACTGAGATAGCCACGGCAATCGCTAGCTCGAAGTTGTTACCTGTTGCTGTAAATGCAATTGATGCGTTCTTGTCGTACTCGATGCCCATCTTTTTACCGATGAAGAAACTGATGAAGAACATCGCAGTGAAGTAGATAGTCAGTGGAACCGCAATTAATAGAACGTCCATTGGCAGTTCAACAATCATTTCACCTTTCAGGCTGAACATCAGAACGATAGTCGCCAGTAGTGCAATCAGTGTGATTGGAGAGATGCGTGGAATAAATACGTCGTTGTACCACTGCTCGCCTTTCATCGACACAAGGATCTTACGGCTTAGGAAGCCCGCTAGGAATGGGATACCTAGGTAGATAAGTACACTGTGTGCAATGTCGATCATCGAGATATCAACCAACATGCCTTCGTAACCAAATACTGGTGGAAGAACGCTGATGAACAACCACGCCATAAAGCTGTAGCTCACCACTTGGAATGCACTGTTTAGAGCAACCAATGCCGCGCCGTACTCTTTGTTACCGCCGCCGATGTCGTTCCAAACCAGAACCATCGCCACACAACGAGCAAGACCAATCAGAATCACCCCAACCATGTAACCTGGGTGGTCTCCCAAGAAAGTTAGTGCCAATACAAACATCAGAATTGGACCAACGATCCAGTTCATGATCAAAGAGAGCTTAATGGCTTTCTTATCTTTTACCACAGTGCCTAGCAGGTTGTAGTTAACCTTAGCCAGAGGTGGGTACATCATTAAGATAAGGCCAACCGCAAGCGGAATGTTAGTGGTGCCAACAGACATTGAATCGTTCCACTGTTCGATCTGTGGGAATAGGGTGCCGAGTAGTACACCAAGGCCCATGGCAATAAAAATCCACAGTGTTAAGTAGCGATCTAGAAAACCTAACTTTGGTTTCATGATAATCTCTCTTAGTTGATATCGTAAATCGTCGAAAAACGATTGGTTGTGGCAAAAAAACACGCTTAAAAGTAAAGGCTATCAAAGCCGATCATTCAAGCGTGAACTTCTATTTTAAAATGCTGTTAAATATCGATTCGAAGCGTTGAATATTGTCGCGGTCGATGCGGTAACACATCTTCGGCGGAATCGACTCAGCCGTAATAAAACCTGAGGCTTTCAATATTCTTAAGTGCTCTGATACCGTTGATTGAGCTAAACCCAATTCACTCACCAGATCACTGTTCAAGCAGCCGCCCGATTTTTCTAACGTGGAAAGGATACTCAATATACGTATTCTTGCTGGGTGAGCGAGTGCTTTCGCCAGTGCGGCCATTTGCTTTTCTGCTTTAGCATCACCGTGTTCGATGGGCAGAGAACAGCCACCAGATGTCGAGCAAGTTGAGTTCATATTGACGTCTCACTTTCATTAATCGTTAAAAGACGATTAATGATAAGCCTATTTTAAATAGGGGTCAATGCTCACTGTCTATTTGAACGAACTTTAAGGTGGCGATTCAGGGACTATGGTTGAACTCTGCTTTGACTCAGCTACGCAAAATGGCGTGAACATCGATTAAACGCCATTTTGCTCGGTTATCCGCTAGTTAAGAACGGTATAGCCTCGGTTGATCATACAGTTACGATTCACTTGAAACTTCTGCTGCTCAGATAGCTCGGCGGATTGTCTTTTTTGAGCACCGTGCTTTAAAGCGCCGCTGATAATACCGATGCCAGCACCAATTTTCGCACCATCATGACCACTCCCGCCAGAGACGGCTCCACCAACCGCACCCAGCGCTGCACCCTTAGCGGTTGAACCGACAATATCGCTGCCAAGAGAATCGACCTCTTCAGGCTTCACTTGTTGAGCGTATTGCTCACATTCATACAGATCGGCGTGATACTGTGTTTCATCAACACCTTTAGTATCGACAATGATTTGATTAGCAAATACTGAACTTGATGCTACAAGCAATATCGCTGCGATTGGAGAGAATGGAAATTTCACAATATAGACCTCTAGAGTATTCATTGCATTGTTAAAGTGACGTGTAGTTCTCGATGAAATCAAGGCGACGATCGGTGTACTCACCAGAATCCAACATCTTAGATAACCCGCGAAGCGTGTTGTAAGGCTGAGAAACGGCCACCATGTTAATGAGCCAATACGGAATATCGCCACCTGGATCACTCAATACTCGATAAGAGATATGGGTGGTGTTTTCGTCGATTGGTGTCAGGATCCAACTCGCCTCTAATTCAGCCACTCTGATGATTTTTTTATTATTGTTTGGCAGGTAATCAGGCCTACCATGCTGATCAATGGTGACAACCATCGTCTCTGGATCTTGAGTGATGACGTTCTCTACGATAGCTTCACGATCGGCAACTGGCCAAGGTGCCTTGGTATAGGTTTTGGTGATCGTGTGCGCCGCACTAAAATGCTCTATTTCTTCCATGTCATCGATGTTTTCTACCCATTGCGTGCCAACAGAGATATCGATAAAGAGTGCGATAATAGAAGTGAGGGACGCGTTGATGTCGCCTTCTGCTCGAAATTCTTTAAAGTGACTGCCTTCAATTTTACGGTTATAAACCTCGATGCCTTTTTTATCGCGTGCCAGTGACCAGCCATCGGTGTCTGATGCAAACACCGAAACTGAACAAGCAAGAAGAAGCAAAGTAATAATCTTATTCATCATGTTAATGAGCGCCCTTTCCAGCTGATTTTATTGGTTTTAGATAAGCGGTAACTGTTCAGCACGAGTAGGCTTTGAACACAAATACCGAAGGGTACGGTTAACGCAAATTTTGCGGGAACAAACAGTTCCTTAACCAAAATGAAGTAGGTGACGATCGACACCAAGAGCATCACAGAGCTGACAATGAGCGAATAAGCATGAATGGCAGACATGTCACTGATGAAGGCGTTCGCCGATACCAGCATCAAAAGCGGTCCCGCCCATGCGATGATGTTGGCTTTGATGAAGACTTTTAAAGCTTGTGCTTGCGATTGACAATTCACAATAAGATTCATGTTTTTGGAAAAGCCAGCCCAGATTGAGTTGAAGTCTGAATACATGTGCGTACTCATTAGTTTGTCTGCAAATGCCCAGAAAATCTTAAATCCATTGACCTTCATGACTTTTGCAAAGGCGATGTCTTCCGATATCGCGTTTGCTACTGCGGCGTGTCCACCGACTGCGTCGTAGGATTTTCGGGTAAACAACATCGCCTGACCGTTAGCAATCGCTTCTTCCTTAGTCATGTCGTTCGAGTTTTTAAAGTTCATATAAGATGCGATCGATAGAAAGATGCCCGGCAAGGTCGCTTTTTCTGCCACAGACGCAAAAGTTTGTTTTGGATTAAACGATAAGAGATCAGTTTTTTGTTGGATAGCAAAGTCGATAACGCTCTGTAGCATCGCGGGTGCTGAATCGGTATCTGCATCAATGAAATACACATATTCACCGCTCGCGTTGAGTGCGCCAGCCATACATGCATTGCTCTTACCAAGCCATCCGGTCGGTAACGTTCTACCTGAAATACAGCGCGCGTTAACGTCGAACTTACTGATCAATGCTTCTATTTTTGCACGGGTTGAGTCAGTAGAAAAGTCATCAACAACAATGACTTCAAACTTGTCTTTTGGGTAGCTCTGCTTCAATAGAGAGCCAAGGCTGATTTCAATATTGTCTTCTTCATTTCGCGCAGGAATAATGACGGAAACAGTCGGCCACTCAGTTCTTTTGAACGATATTTTAGGTTCAATGTGAATACGATGGCGCTCTAAGTTCGCAAGTGTGATTAGAAACTTGACGGTAACGATGCAAAGCAAGGTCGTAATAATAGCTAAAATCATAATGACTGTGGTCGGAATAAAGTGATGGAGAGACAGGAAAGAATATAGTGGAGTGTGACCTAACGCACATCTTGTATGTAGGACTTAACCCTTCAAACTGGAATGCGCTTCTGTTAGCGTTTGCCTTGGAAAGATGTGAAACAGTGACTGACAGGCGGTAAAATAAGCATTGTATTCACCAGCGACTCTAGCGATATAATCGAACCTAGAACCGTTACACAAGATAACGAAAAATCATAATTTGCACTTTAATTTTTACTAATAGGTAAGCCCTGAAATGCCACAACAGAACATCAAATTTATCGCTGCTGATATGGACGGCACTCTGCTTAATGAACACGGAAAGTTAGACCCAGAATTTTTCAACCTTTACGAGCGCTTAGAAGCTCAAGACATTATTTTTGCTGCGGCATCGGGTCGTCAGTACTACAGCTTGATGGAAACCTTTGCCCCGCTAAAAGATCGCATGATGTTCGTTGCTGAAAACGGCACATTGGTGATGCATAAAGGCCAAGAGCTTTACAGCTGCTTACTTGATACTGATGCCATCAAAGAGATCATTAAAGAAGCTCGAGCTATTGAAGGCGCGCATGTGGTGCTATGTGGTAAGAAGTCTGCATACATCGAAACCAAAGATGAGCGTGCTCTAGCGGAGATCTCTAAGTACTACCATCGCCGTGAGAAAGTAGAAGATTTACTGGCGGTAGAAGACGATTTCATCAAGGTGGCTATCTGTCACTTCGACGGTTCACAAGAGAAAGTGAACCCAACTATTGATGCCAAGTTTGGTGAGAACTACCAAGTGGTTGTCAGTGCGAAAATTTGGTTGGATGTGATGAACGCTGAAGCGTCAAAAGGCGCGGCGATTAAACATCTACAGAACACATTAGGTTTCACTTACGAGCAGACCATGAGTTTTGGTGACTACCTGAATGACTTGGAAATGCTTAAAGAGAGCTACCACTCTTACGCGATGGAAAATGCACATCCAAAGTTAAAAGAGATCGCGCGTTTTGGCGCGCCAAGTAACGTTGATGCAGGTGTATTCCAAGTGCTTAAGAAGCTGCTAGCGTAACGCTCTTAAGCTCCAACAGATTTTTATGAAAGCCAACTCGTGAACATGAGTTGGCTTTTTTGTTGGCTACAGATCCAGTTAGTTAAATTTGAACGATTGTTCAGGTTGTTGTAGTCTGAAGATAAATTGGATGCCTGCTTATACAGCGGACATGCCTTATCAATGATCATTTGGAATGACGATGAGCAAGAAACTTCAACTCGATATTATTTCTGACGTAATGTGCCCGTGGTGCGTGGTCGGTTACAAAAACTTAGAGCAAGCTATTGCTGAGCTTGGCTTAGCAGAGCAAATTGAACTTGAATGGCAGCCGTTTGAGCTTAACCCTGATATGCCGCAAGAAGGTGAAAACCTGCGTGACCATATAATGAGAAAATACGGTTCTAGCGCAGAAGAGAGTCAAAGTTCGCGTGAGCAACTGGCTGCTCGTGGCCAAGCGGTTGGGTTCGATTTCAATTTCTATGACAGTATGAGAATGGTCAATTCACGTCATCTACATGTACTTCTCGATTTTGCACTAGCGCACGGCAAACAGACTGAGTTAAAGCTACGCTTCTTTGCTGCTCACTTCACAGAGCAAAAAGACCTGTCCGATCTTGAAGTCATTGCACAAGAGCTTGAAGCGGTTGGCTTAGACTCAACGAAGGCACTGAAGCGCCTAAAGAACACCGACAACTTGAAGCAAATTGAAGCGCAAGAGTTTGAATGGCAACGCATGGGGATCTCTGCGGTTCCTACTGTGGTGTTCAACCGTAAGAGTGCAGTAACGGGCGCGCAGACGGTAGAAACCTACAAGCAGATTCTTCAAGAGCTTATTGCTGAATCATAAACGGATCATTGCTATCAATTAGAGTCTGAATTTCATGGAATCACTGTCACTCGCTCAAGCGCAAAAACTGGTATTGCTTTCGCAAAAGCTGCCGCCTAAGAAGTTGCCACCTAAAAAGCAACGCAATGGGGGCGCTTTGGCGAACACGTTGTCTGCGATTGAAAACCTTGGCTATGTGCAAATTGATACCATCTCTGTGATTCAGCGAGCCCACCATCATACGTTGTGGAATCGAAATCAAGACTACCAACTGAACCATCTTGATAAGCTGTTAGAGCGTCGAGAAGTATTTGAGTATTGGTCGCATGCCGCCGCGTATTTACCCATGCGTGACTTCCGATTCAGCCTACACCGCAAGAATGGCTTTGCGAGCGGTAAGCTCAAGCATTGGTATAAAAAGAATGACGCACTGATGGCTCATGTTCTCAAACGTATTGAGAATGAAGGGCCGTTGATGGCGAAAGATTTTGAAGGGGATAGGCCAAACCCCGGCGGTTGGGGCGGTAAACCGGCCAAGCAAGCATTAGAAACATTGTTCATGCAAGGCGACTTAATGGTGCCAAGCCGAGTTAACTTTCATAAGGTGTATGACCTAACCGAGCGAGTTTTACCGAGCGGAATTGATACCTCTGAGCCGACAGAACAAGAGTACATCGAGCATCTGATAACACGTTATTTAGAGGCTAACGGAGTTGGAATAGCGTCGGAAATGAGCTACCTACTCAAGAACACAAAGCCTTTGATTCAGAGAGCACTCCAACAGATGCTTGAAGATAAGCAGGTTCTGAAAGTAGATATTCAAGGCTCTGATTACTATGTCCTGCCAGGTGCTTTTGAATTGCTGAATCAACCTCTTTCCAGAACCAAGCTTAAGATACTGTCTCCGTTTGATAACCTGCTGATTCAACGAAAGCGAATGCAATCATTGTTCAACTTTGATTACCTCCTAGAATGCTATGTTCCAGAGGCCAAGCGTCAGTTTGGTTATTTTAGCTTACCGATTCTGTGGCAAGGTGAGCTGGTGGCACGAATGGATTGCAAGGTCGACAGGAAGAGTGGTTTGCTCAATATCCGTAACTTGGTTGTGGAAGAGCGAATTAAAAACCATGAGTCGTTGGTTCATGCTTTATGCGATGAACTAAAACACTTCATGGTGTTCAACCAATGTGATGAGATGATCGTCCATAACACCACGCCCTCTGATCTTGGCAAGCGCTTGATGAGCCAATGGCAAACAGTCTAGCGGTCTTTGTTGTTTAGAAAGCGCTTAGTTACTCAGCAAACGCAGCTAACAAGAACTCGACAAAGGTTCTGTTCTTCAACGACAGTTGCTTGGTTTTGTAGAGCAAGTGAATCGGCTTTGGTAACGGCGCCATGCCGGGTAGGATTTCCAACAGCGCTCCACGATCAATCTCTTCTGCGACTAAGATAGTCGGTTGCAACAACACGCCCACACCCTGCAGGGCGGCATACCGCAACACATCACCATTATTCGACATCAAGCGCACACGTTCTTTATTCGGTGTGGCGTGAGGAGCTTGGCTGCTGTAACTGAATCCAAGCGATGGGTGTTGTGCCAAGTCTTCTAATACTCTGATCTGAGCATGTTGGTTAAGGTATTCGGGCGCCGCGCAATAACACATCTCATAATCCCCTAAATACCTTGCGACCAAGCTTGAATCGGACAGGTCGCCAATTCGCACAATCAGGTCAATGTCGGATGAATAAGGGTCGACAAGGTCATTATTCAACATCAGCTCAACGTTGATGGTTGGGTGATGTGCGAGAAATTTGGCCACGATAGGGGCGAGCACCTTGTTTCCATAGGTAACTGGGCAGTTAATTTTTACCGTGCCTTGCGGTTGATTTTCTAAGGTTTGAATCAGGTTCTCTGCATTGCTGATGTCTTCGAGAATTCGCTTACACTCACGATAGTAAAGCTGTCCTGAATCGGTTAACGATTGCTTACGCGTGGTGCGGTGGATCAGCTGAGAGTTCAAACTGGCTTCTAAGGAATGGACATGTTTGCTTATCATGGTCGCCGACAGGTTGAAGTGGTTTGCGGCGCTGCGAAAGCTACCTTGTTCCACCACATAGACGAAGACTTTCATGCTGGTTAACTTATCCATTGAACACTCTTGGTTGATAAACAATAAACAAAAGGTGAGTTTATCAATTATTAGGGGTTAATTATATTAATGGCAAACCGATAATTAACTAGGGCGTGTTGATCTTT